>CAZXWT010000001.1:0-23508 GCA_964644475.1 uncultured Sediminibacterium sp.
CTAAGGCTTGTAAGCACCCCATAAATCCAAAACTGCCTGATACCTAAAATCGAAAATACCTTGCAATTGTTTTTTTACAAATAAGGCATTGGCAATATCACCCAAAAAGCCCATTGGAATCTTATAATGAACAATATCTTCCATAGCAACACCTCCAGGGATGGCTTTAAAATGATGTTGATGATGCCACATGGAATAGGGACCAAATCTTTGCTCGTCAACAAAATAAGCGCCTTCTTGAACATGGGTAATTTCTGTCATCCAATATAAAGGAATCCCCAAAACCGGCTTAACGGTATATTCTATAATTTGACCAGGATACATTTTTTCTCCATGATGCTTACTGATTATATCAAAACCCATATGAGATGGGGTGATTTTGGCAAGATTGGCAGGGCTACTAAAAAAATCCCAGGCAGTGTCTAAACTGATGGGCATTTCTTGGTAGGTATGAAGGGTATAAACTTTTGACATACTATTATAACAATACAAGCTGCTTTTTGTTGTAAGAATTAGATATAAAGCAGTTAATTTTAACCCATGATTACTAGAGCGGAGCAGCAAGCGGCATTTGATGCCATTTATAATAACCTGAACCAAGCCCAAAAACAAGCAGTGGATACCATCGAAGGCCCAGTCATGGTCATTGCCGGACCGGGCACCGGAAAGACACAAATATTGGGTGCACGCATTGGAAAAATTTTATTAGAAACGGATACTGCTCCAGAAAATATTTTATGTCTTACTTATACAGATGCAGGTGCCATCGCCATGCGTAAAAGATTGGTGAGTTTTATTGGAACAAGTGCATATAAAGTAAATATATCCACCTTCCACTCTTTTTGCAACGATATTATACAGGATAATTTATCCTTGTTTGATAAAACTAGCTTGGATCCCATTTCGGAATTAGAGAAAATTGAGTTACTAAAAAAACTGATTGACGGATTTGAAAAAAGCAATCCATTAAAAAGATATAGAGGAGATGTTTATTTTGAAATGAGCAATTTGGCAAAGTTATTTAGTGCCATGAAAAAAGAAGGATGGACTAGCAGCTTTTTAATTGAAAAAATAAATGCATACATTCAAGAAATTCCTTTTAGAGAAGAATTTATTTATAAAAGAAAATACAAGCAATTTGAAGCTGGATCATTAAAGCAAGGACTAGTAGATGCAGAGTTGGAGAAAATGGAAAAATTAAAAGCGGCAGTAGCTAGCTTTGACATATACCAGGCTTTAATGAAAAGTCACAATAGATATGACTTTGACGACATGATCAATTGGGTATTGAACGCATTTAATGAAAATAAAAATCTATTAGCGCAATACCAAGAAAGGTATTTATATATTTTAGTAGACGAGTTCCAAGACACTAGTGGGACACAAAATGCCTTAATTAAATTATTAGTGAACTATTGGGAACAACCCAATCTGTTTGTTGTAGGAGATGACGACCAAAGTATTTTTAGATTCCAAGGCGCTAACGTAGAAAACATGTTGCATTTTCAAAA
This sequence comes from uncultured Sediminibacterium sp., assembly GCA_964644475.1. GTDB lineage: Bacteria > Bacteroidota > Bacteroidia > Chitinophagales > Chitinophagaceae > Sediminibacterium. The sequence continues at coordinate 1,512 of CAZXWT010000001.1, forward strand.
AGATTATGTTGAAGATGTTTTAATGATTGTCTTAGAAAACAACTACAGATCTACACAACCCATTTTGGATGCATCAACCATCATTATCAATAATAACCAAGAAAGATTAGTGAATAAAATTGATGGCTTAGAAAAAAAATTAATTGCATCCAATCCAAAACTTCAAGATAATAGTACAACACCTTTGATTGTGTCCTACCCTAATCCTCAAGAAGAGATGATGGACATTACTGAGCAAATTACGCAACTCATTGCTAATGGTGTTGCCCCACAAGAAATTGCAGTATTATATAAAGAGAATAAATACGGAGAAGAGATTGCGCATTTTTTACAACAAAAAAACATTCCAGTATTTACTAAGAGGACTGCTAATTTACTAGACCAAACATTGATTCAACAAATTATCAAATTGTTGGATTACTTGAATTGCGAATTAGATCAATCGTACGAAGGTGGACATTTGTTATTTGAAATATTGCATTTTAAATGGTGGAATATCTCTCCTATTACTATTGCAAAACTAACCTTCGAAGCCAATCAATTAAAATATAGCGATAAGGCAAATAGTTTTAGAAAAGTATTAATAGACAAAACACAAGAAGTTCAAGCCGATTTATTTACACAAGGTGGATTAACAGAAGTAGCAAAAGCGGTCAAAGTTTTAGAACATCTTATTGGTGAAGTGAGTAATGTTACTTTATTAAATTTAATAGAACAGGTTTTACAAAAAACAGGAATCATACAAGGAGTTTTAAAATCAGACAATAAAGCCTTTGAATTAGAAATGATCACCAAATTCTTTGACTTTATCAAAGAAGAAACACATAGACATCCAAGTCTAGATTTAAAAACATTGGTAGAAATGCTACATCTTATGCAAAGAGAAGGCATCAGACTACCATTACCCATTACTACTGGTGGCGCAACAGGAGTGCACTTATTAACTACACACGGATCCAAGGGTTTAGAATTTGAATATGTATTTGTTGCGGGAACCAATGCTCATCTTTGGGAAAAGAAAAGAGCAGCCAATACCATTGGATATACACTGCCAGACACGGTATTAAGTAGTTTAGAAAACGCAGATGACAAAGAAGAACTAAGAAGATTATTCTATGTAGCGGTAACAAGAGCGAAAAAATATTTACAAGTATCTTTTAGCGCCAATAAAGCAGATGGTAAAGAGGCAGAGCCAAGTCAGTTTATTATAGAAATGATCGAAGGCAAAGAAGCAAGTATTGTAAATAAAGTTGTAGAGGAAGAAATCAAATTGCAATATAAATTATTGCATTTGCAAACAGCACCACAACCAGAGATTGCTCAATTAGAAGCAGATTTTATTACTCCTAAGCTAGAGCAGTTTACGATGAATGTAACAGCATTAAATAATTATCTAAAGTGCCCATTACATTTTTACTATAATAGTTTAATTAGAGTACCTTCTGGGAAATCGGAAGCAACCACTTTCGGTTCTGCCGTACATGATGCATTGAATAAGTTATTTAGAAAAATGCAGGAGAGAAATAATCAATTCCCAACTATTCAAGAATTGGTGGAAGACTTTAACTACTATATGCAAAGGCATAGAGAAGCATTTACTCAGGTAGAGTTTAAGAATAGAAAAGAACAAGGAGAAATGGTTTTAACTGATTACTATAATCAATATGTAGAGAGTTGGAATAAAGTAGTCACCACAGAATATAGAATAAACAATGTCGTATTAAAAGGTATTCCATTAAAAGGCGCTATTGATAAAATTGAATTCAATGGAAAGCAAGTAGTGGTAATAGACTACAAGACAGGCAGTGTTGAGAATGCTAAAGAAAAATTATTAGCCCCTAATGAAAAGAATCCATTGGGTGGAGATTATTGGAGACAAGCAGTATTTTATAAAATCTTATTAAGAGGACACCCAAAGAATTGGGAAGTAGAAAGAGCTGAATTTGATTTTGTAGAACCCAATAAGAAAAAAGCTTTTGAAAAAATTGGGATTGCTATTTCAGAAGCAGATATCACAACAGTAAGTCAACAAATTGTAGAGACTTGGGAGAAAATTCAAAATAAAGAGTTTTACAAAGGTTGTGGTAAATCAGATTGTCATTGGTGCCAATTTGTAAAAAGCAATGAATTGACAGTAGCATTACACCAAATGGAGTCAGAAATAGACTAATTTTGCAGACTATGAAGCAGGCAGTAAAGCATTTCCCATTATTACCGATAATTTGTATTGTATATCTTGTACAATTAGCCGTAGGGTGTGCCAATATAGTCCCACCTGCAGGAGGACCAAAAGATACATTGGCTCCATATTTAATTGCCGCAAAACCCAAAGACTCTTCTACCAATGTACAACCCAAAGAAATTTTAATTGGCTTTAACGAATACATTACAAGTGCAGATATTCAAAATAATTTAATTGTATCTCCTACCATTAAAACTACCCCTTTGGTTGATGTAAGATTGAATGCATTAAGAATAAGATTCAACGATAGTCTTTCACCCAATACAACATATAGTCTTCAATTTGGCAATGCCATCAAAGATGTAAACGAGGGAAATATTGCTAAAAACTTTACCTATGTTTTTAGTACAGGAGATCAAATAGATACAGGAAGATTAGTTGGATATGTTCACCTAGCAGAAACAGGATTAATTGATAGTAATTTAATAGTTGTTTTGCATCCTTCAGGGAACGATACAGCTATATTTAAAAACAAACCTTTTTACTATTCAAAATTAGATGGTAAAGGAAGATTTGAATTTAGGTTTTTACCTTATCAAAACTTTCAATTATTTGCTATACCGAATGACTACTCAAAAAAATACGATGATAGTACTAAGGTATTTGCATTCTTAGATAAAAATATTAGTGCAACTACAACCATTGATACTTTACATTTATACGCATTCCAAGCTTATAAAAAGACTGAAAAAAAGAAAACTAGTACCACAGCTTCTTCTAAAAAGCAAACAGTTGCTGGTTTAAAGTATACTAAAAGTTTGGAGGGAAATGAACAGGATATTTTAAAACCAATCAATTTACAATTTGACACAAGAATAAAATTGAATGACAGCTTCCCTATTGTATTAACAGACACCTTAAATAAATTAGTAGAAGACTTTCAAGTAAATGTCGATACCATTAATAATAGCGTTCAAATTAGCCATAACTGGTCACACGAAGAAAAGTACCACTTAATTATTCCTCAAAAAAGTATATCTGATAGCTTACATACTTATTTAGCAAAGACAGATACCTTAAAATTTTCTATAAAGCCTGCCAGCGCATACGGCACTGTATTAATTAGAACTAATGGATTTCAACAATTCAAACACCCAGTCTTATTATTAACACAGGACGATAAAATAAAATACAGTTATTCAATTACTCAACCTATTATTAGAATTCCATTAATGTTGCCAGGAGATTTTGTTGTGAAGCTATTGGAAGACGATAATAATAATGGTACTTGGGATACTGGTACTTACGGAAAATCAAAACAGCAACCAGAAAAAGTAATTTTGTTAGGCACCAATATTTCCATCAAAGCAGATTGGGAAAACGAATTCAATATTATTCTAAAAAAATAGATCATGCAATTACCTTCTACCCTTTTAGAAAATGCAGTTGCTGCTTTTGCCAAACTTCCAGGTATTGGTAAAAAAACCGCATTGAGATTGGTATTGCATTTATTAAAACAAGACGAGACTGTAACTATTGAATTTAGTGAAGCATTGCAAAAAATGAGAAAAGAAATCAAGTTCTGTCAAAGATGTTTTAATATAAGTGATGGAACAATATGTTCTATTTGTGCTAATTCTGGTAGAAGTAAAGAAATGATCTGTGTGGTGGAAAATATCAGAGATGTTATTGCAATAGAAAATACACAGCAATTCAATGGTACTTACCATGTATTGGGGGGTATCATTTCACCATTAGACGGAATAGGTCCCGACCAGTTGACCATTGAGCCCCTTATAGAAAGAATTAAAAAAGACAAGGTAACAGAACTCATCTTTGCATTAAATCCAACCATACAAGGAGATACTACCATCTATTATATACAGAAAAAGCTAACAGATAGTGCATGTAGTATTACTACCATTGCAAGAGGAATTGCCTTTGGCGGCGAACTGGAATATGCCGACGAAATGACCCTAGGGAAGAGTATTTCTAATAGACAGCCCATTCAACAATACATAAAATAGGTGGTTTTCAATAAAATGACTAATTTTGATGTTCAAACATTGATTTAAGATTTAAAGCATTCACTATGAAAAACATTTTACTTCTAGCTTCACTAATTTTTGCAAGCATTGGCTTATCTGCACAAAAAAATTATAGTACTTCAACTGCTGTTGTACGTTTTGTTGCGGTGGATGATAATGATATCGATGCGATTAACAAAAAAGCAGTGAGTCGTCTACAAGCCAATGGTGACTTGAGTTTCATTATGTTGATGAAGGACTTTATTTTTGAAATGGATAAAATGCAAGAACATTTTAATGAAGAATATGTAGAGAGTGATAAATTCCCAAGAGCATTTTTTAATGGAAAGATTACTAATCTATCTAGCGTAAATTTTAAAAAAGACGGCAAATACCCTATCACAGTAACAGGTAATATGCAAGTACATGGTGTCAATAAAACCATGCAAACCAATGGAATATTAGAAATTAAAGACGGAAATCCTATTGCCACGGCAAAATTCACTGTTACTTTAAAGGATTTTGGCATAGGTGGTTTACTCATTAAAATGGTAGCCGATAAGATCAATGTAGAAGTGACTGCTGCTTATCAATAGTATTTGGCTGCAAGCTAGTTCTGTATTAACTTTGCTCCGCAACTGCAGGTGGGATTTGTTTATTGTTCAACCTGCCATCCGTAAGGAGAAAAGAACTAATAAACGATACACCAATCGACTCCCCTTTATTACAATCTCTCCTTAGGCAGCTGCATAAAATAATATAGGTATGTCAATAAGAGAGGAACTTAAAAAAAGAATTTTAGTAATTGATGGAGCCATGGGTACCATGGTACAACGTCATAAATTAACCGAAGAAGATTATAGAGGTAAACGTTTTGCCGACTGGCATACAGATGTAAAAGGCAATAACGATTTATTGTGCATTACACAACCCGAAATTATCACAGGAATTCATTTACAATATTTAGAAGCTGGTGCTGATATAATTGAAACTAATACATTCAGTAGTACTTCTATTGCCATGGCAGATTACGACATGCAATCATTGGCTTATGAATTAAATGTTGCTGCAGTGAAATGTGTGAGAGCTGCAATAGATCAATACAAAGCCAAACATCCCAATACAACCCCAAAATATATTGCTGGATCTATTGGACCTTTAAACAAAACATTGAGCTTATCGCCTGATGTAAATAACCCAGGCTTTAGAGCGGTTACATTTGATGAAGTAGTAGAAGCTTACACAGAACAAATCAAAGGATTAGATGAAGCTGGTGTAGATGTATTATTAGTAGAAACCATTTTTGATACACTCAATGCTAAAGCTGCCATTTTCGCCATTAAAGAATACTACAGAAAAATAGGTAAAGAAGAATTACCCATAATGATTAGTGGCACAATTACAGATGCTTCAGGTAGAACACTAAGTGGACAAACCTTAGAAGCATTCTATACTTCAGTGGCTCATGCAAAACCATTAAGCGTTGGATTGAATTGCGCATTGGGTGCACAAGAAATGAGATCACATATTGAAGAGCTTTCACAAATTGCCACTTGTTACACTTCGGCATATCCAAATGCAGGATTGCCAAACGCCATGGGTCAATATGATGAAGCACCTCATCAAACTGGACATTTTATAGAAGAATGGGCAAAAAATAAATTTGTCAATATTGTAGGGGGATGTTGTGGTACCACACCAGACCATATTAAACAAATGGCAGACAATGTTAGAGGACTAACCCCAAGAAATTTACCAGTTCTTGATACAACAATTTAATATTATGAGCGAAACGATACATATAAAACCTTATTTAAGATTAGCTGGATTAGAACCATTGGTAATTCGTCCAGAAACCAATTTTGTGAATGTGGGCGAAAGAACCAATGTAACTGGTTCAAAGAAATTCGCAAGACTGATCAAAGAAAATAAATATGAAGAGGCTTTATCTGTTGCTCGTCAACAGGTAGAGAGTGGCGCTCAAATTATTGACGTCAATATGGATGATGCTTTATTAGAAGGTGTTAAAGCCATGACTACTTTCTTGAACTTATTACAAAGCGAACCAGATATTGCTCGTATCCCTGTAATGATTGATAGTTCTAAATTTGAAATCATAGAAGCGGGATTAAAATGTGTACAAGGTAAATGTATTGTGAACTCTATCTCCATGAAAGAAGGAGAAGCTAAATTCATAGAACAAGCACATATATGTAAAGCATATGGTGCTGCGGTAATTGTAATGGCATTTGACGAAGTAGGACAAGCAGACACCAAAGACAGAAAAGTAGAGATTTGTGAAAGAGCATATAAAATATTAGTAGAGAAGGTAGGATTTGATCCACAAGACATCATATTTGATCCAAATATTTTTGCCGTTGCAACTGGAATTGAAGAACATAATAATTATGCGGTAGACTTTATTGAAGCTACCAGAATTATCAAGCAAAAAATGCCACTAGCAAAAGTGAGTGGAGGGGTATCAAATGTTTCTTTCTCTTTTAGAGGAAATGAGGCAGTACGTGAAGCCATTCATGCAGTGTTCTTATACCACGCTATTAAAGCAGGTATGGACATGGGAATTGTAAATGCTGGGCAATTAGCTATCTACGACGATATTGATCCGGTATTAAAAAACTTGTGTGAAGATGTTATCTTGAATAAAAACAACGATAATAACCAAGCTACTGAAGCCTTAATTCAATATGCAGATAATTTAAAAGCAAGTGGCGAAAATGCAGGTCAATCTTCTGAAGAAGCCAATAAAATAAAATTAGCTTGGAGAAATGATACAGTGGAGAAACGATTAGCACATTCGTTAATCAATGGAATCACAGACTTTATTGAAGAAGATACAGAAGAAGCTAGATTAAAATATAGTGCACCATTAGAAGTAATTGAAGGCCCATTAATGGCAGGCATGAACCAAGTAGGTGATTTATTTGGTGCCGGAAAAATGTTTTTACCTCAGGTGGTAAAAAGTGCACGTGTAATGAAAAAGAGTGTGGCAGTTTTAACACCATTTATTGAAGCAGAAAAAGAAAGAATTAAATTATTATCTACTACACCAAACGGAGAAACAAAAGGACCAGCTAAAATTTTATTGGCAACCGTAAAAGGAGATGTGCATGATATTGGAAAGAATATTGTGGGTGTTGTATTGGGTTGTAATGGATATGAAATTATAGATATTGGCGTGATGGTGCCTGCTGATAAAATATTAGCAGAAGCAGAAAAACATCAAGTAGATATTATCGGATTGAGTGGATTGATTACTCCTTCTCTGGATGAAATGGTACATATTGCCAAGGAAATGAAAAGACGTGGCATGAAAATACCATTGATGATTGGTGGCGCCACTACATCAAGAATGCATACTGCAGTGAAGATTGCACCAGAATACGATAATGGAGTAATACATGTATTGGATGCTTCAAGAAGTGTGACTGTTGCTGGATCTTTATTAAACAAAGATCAAAAGAAAGCATTCTTATCAGAATTAGATAGCACTTACATGCAACTGAAAGCTGATTTTGACAACAAAAAAACAGTAAAGCAAAGCTTGCCTTATAAAGAAGCTTTACAAAACAAAGTACAAATTGATTGGAGTAAGTTTAATGCAAGCACTCCAAGCTTTACAGGTAACAAAGCCATTACTATAGATGACTTATCTGTTTTAGTACCTTATATAGATTGGAAGCCATTCTTTATAGCTTGGGAATTACATGGTAATTTCCCTGCTATTTTAAAAGATGAAAAAGTAGGAGAAGTTGCTAGCAAATTATACCAAGATGCTACTACCCTTTTAAACACTATTATCAAAGAAAAATGGTTAACAGCTAAAGGCGCTATTGGATTTTGGCCAGCAGTTTCCAAAGAAGATGATGTGATTGTAGACAACAACGGAAAAGAAGTAGCATTGCATTTCTTAAGACAACAATCTAAAAAAGCAGCAGGTCAACCTAATTTCTCTTTAGCAGATTTTATTTGTCCTGCAACTGAAAATAAGCAAGATTATATCGGCGCATTTGCTGTAACAATTCATGGTATAGATAAGCATATCAAAGCATTCGAAGAGAATCAAGACGATTATAATAAAATTATTTTGCAGGCTTTAGCTGATAGATTAGCTGAAGCATTTGCAGAATACTTACACGCTCAAACCAGAACCCAATACTGGGGATATGCAAAAGAAGAGCAATTAGATAATGAAGCATTGATCAAAGAACAATATGTAGGTATCAGACCAGCACCAGGTTATCCTGCTTGTCCAGACCATACAGAAAAGTATACATTGTTTGATTTATTGAATGGTCAAGAACATACTGGCATCAGCTTAACCGAAAGCTTAGCTATGTATCCTGCATCAAGTGTATGTGGATGGTATTTCGCTAACCCTCAAAGTCAGTATTTTGGATTAGGTAAAATACAACAAGACCAAGTGGAAGATTACGCAAAAAGAAAAAATCAATCTTTAGACTATATCACTAGATGGTTACAACCAGTGATTGACTAATTAAACTTTTTCAAATAACCACCATAAGCGTTTACGAGGGGTAACTTTATAATTTGTTCTTACATAAGAACTAATATGACTAATCGCTTCGTCTACACTATCAGTGAATAACACAAACTTCTTGTCTTCGGGAGAAATGGTACCAGCTTGAATCATATGATCCATCCAATGCTGGAATGGTTGATAATAAGAACGGCCCATTACCACAATAGGAAAATCATTAATCACTTTGGTTTGTGCTAAAGTAAGGGTCTCGAAAAATTCATCCTGGGTTCCAAAGCCTCCAGGCATGATAATAAATGCGTATGAGTATTTCACCAATAGCACTTTTCTAATAAAGAAGAAATTAAAAGTGATACTAGTGTGAACATAAGGATTGGGAGTTTGTTCAAAAGGTAATTTAATATTACATCCCACAGATGTTCCACCTGCTTCAAAGGCACCTCTGTTAGCTGCTTCCATAATGCCAGGACCACCTCCTGTCATTGTCACCATACCCAATTCTGCAATACGTTTTCCAAGCTCTCTTGCTTGTTTATAATACATATGATCTTCCTTAAATCTTGCAGAACCAAAAACGGTAACACAAGGGCCAATAAAATGTAATGCTCTAAAACCTTTAATGAATTCAAAGAAGATTTGCAATGCAAATTTAAACTCATTAATCCTGGGCTTTGGCCCTTCTAATTGAAAACCTGTATAGGCGGGAATTATTTTCTTTTTAGCTTTCTTATCCATAGCTTGAAGTTAAATAAATAATCTATAGGGAAGCTTAAAATAGTTAATTTTGACATTGAAATTTCGGCTACCTATGAAATTATATATACCTGGTTGTGTTTTATTCCTTGCATTGTTTTTCACCAATTTAACAAATGCGCAAACACAAGTAGTACTTGAACAGATACAAACTTATTCAAGTATTTTACCTAATGCTGATTACTGGAAAATAGATAAAAATGCTTCCTTACAAATAAGAGACGCATTAGAAAAGGGATTATTTAAGAGTATGTCTTTAGATCTGGTAAAAGATTTTCCAATCAGTAGAGTTGACTTAAATAAATCAAGCCAATTAGGGAAGATTCAAATTAACTGGGAACAAACATCCAAGATTCCACTTCATGCCTACGTAGAGATATATGAATTGGAGCCTAGCTTAGCTTTTAGAAATAATTTATTAGATATACCAGATAGCAAAAGAGATAGTATCCGCTCCATTTGGTTTATCACATGTTCAATCATTAATCAAGAAAAGCAAGTGTCATTTAAGAAAACTTTGTTGATGAGCATTCAACCTCAACAGAGTATTGGCATAGGCTTTCCTACTATTTTTCCTTTGAGTAGTCCAAATAATATCTTTAAAGCAATAGCAAAAGGAATAGAACAAATCAGTCCAGACTTTGTAGACTTAAGTTATACGGAAGCTAAAGCACCTAATTTATTTGCTACGGATAATGTATGGATGCCCTTAGTGCACCAAGCTCCTAGAACTTTAATAGATACCACTAGAGGATTTATACAATTTACAAGAAACGGAAACAGACAAATACTAAGAGTTCCAACAGCGGGTATGCAAAAAATTAATACCAATTCAACCGCTGCTGATTATCCTTATGCAAATTTGATAGCCAATTTAAAAGCGAGTAAATGGAATAAAAGCAAGGAATTATATCAGATTGAGCAACCATTAAGAGATGTAAAAAATAATACGGATTATAGTATCTCCTCTTTTTTAGTTTTTAATCCCAATGCCACTTATGATATTAACCCAGTTAGTCCGATTAGTTTTTTGAATGATAGTTTAAATAAAATTTATGCTAACCAGCAACTTATTGGACAATTTAGTGTAGCCGAAAATGTATTACAAGCAGACGCATTAGTTAATCCAAATGAATTGTATAATGGTTTTGATTCCACAGAAAAAGTAAGCTTAAATGCCAACTATAAAAAAATCGCAGTAGTAGCTAATAAACTAATCAAAGGCGTTTTTAAGAATAGTCCATTTACTATTTTAATCAATTATGATGCAAATATTAAAACCATATTAGTAGATCAACAAATTGCCATTATCGCACAAGGTGAGAGTTTACCAACACATATGGTGATAGTTCAAAATAATATATCAGATGAATTTTTGAATTTTATGCTTTTGCTATCTTACTCCGAACTTTTTCAAATGCCCAAATCAACAGAAGAATAATGCAGATAATAAGTTATAACGTTAATGGAATAAGAGCTGCCATAAAGAAAGGATTAATTGAATGGTTGCAAGAAGCCAATATTGATGTTTTCTGTGTGCAAGAAACCAAAGCAAGTCCTGATGATATCGATATAAGTATTTTTACTTCATTGGGATACCATGTTGCTTGGTATCCTGCACAAAAAAAAGGGTACAGCGGTGTAGCCATTTTTAGTAAGCAAAAGCCCGACAATATAGTTTATGGAAATGGCTATGAAATGAGTGATGCAGAAGGAAGAGTGGTAAGAGTGGACATTGGAAGTTTAACTATTGTGAACGCTTATTTTCCATCAGGAACAAGTGGTGATGAAAGACAACAATATAAGTATCAATGGCTGAATGAATTTTACGAATACATTCAAGCCTTAAAAAAAGAAAGACCTGAAATTATTGTTGCAGGAGATTATAATATTGCACATAAAGAAATAGATATTCACGACCCTAAAGGAAATAAAAAATCTTCGGGATTCTTACCGGAAGAAAGAGCTTGGATGGACCATTTTTTAGACAATGGATGGGTAGATAGTTTTAGAAAAATACATCCAGAAAGCACTGGCGCATATAGTTGGTGGAGTCAAAGATTTCCTTCAGTTAGAGCCAATAATAAAGGATGGAGAATAGATTATTTATGCACTACGGAAGTACTTGCAAAGAAGATTAAAAATGCTACTATTTTACCTGATGTAAAACATAGTGATCATTGTCCTATATTAGTTGAATTAAAAAAATAAACATGTCCGTTTGTAATATAAGTTTTCAAATAGAACCAAGTGCAGAAGCCATTTGGAAAGCATGGATGCAAGAACAGTTTATACCCAATTGCATGCAAACTGACTGTTTTAATTCCTTTCAATTTTATGAATTGGAAGTAGAACCAACACAGGCACCTACATATACCCTACAACTATTTGCAAGTTCCAAAGAGGCCATGGAGACTTATCGCGGCAAACACGCTGCAGATCTATTATACAAGCTACACCACACTTGGGGAGAACAATGTTTTCATTTTAGCAGTTTTATGCAAATTGTGAATTGATTGTGGATAGTTAATCTTCTGAAATCCTTTATAGGCTTATATTACAGCCTTTTATCTTCTGAAACCCATTAAAATCAAGGGTTTGCGTCATAAATGCTTTAAGTCATTCTTTCTATGATAATGGTCATTTCTTGCGAAAACCTTACTATTTAAGGGTTTTGGTGGAAAAATAAAAACAAAAATTTATCCCAAAATATTTTTTTGTTTCATCAAACCCAATAAATTTGTTCTATCGTTTAAAACTATAAAAAACACATCTATGAACAAAGCAGAATTAATCGCACACATCGCGGACAGCGCTGATTTACCAAAAACATCAGCAAACGCAGCTTTAGATGCTTTCATCGAAGCAGTAACTAAATCTTTGAAAAAAGGTGATAAAGTAACTTTAGTAGGTTTTGGTACTTTCTCAGTAACAAAGCGTGCTGCTAGAACTGGTCGTAACCCACAAACTGGTGCTACAATCAAGATCAAAGCAAAGAAAGTTGCTAAATTCAAGGCTGGTAAAGAATTAAGCGCGAAATTATAGTCGTAAAAAACTAATTTGAAATAAAACCCCTTGGATATCCATATATTCAAGGGGTATTTTTATTTTTGCAATCAAATCATTCATTTAAAACAATTATCAAAATGGGAAGAGGAGATAAAAAAACAGCAAAAGGAAAAAGATTCATGGGATCTTTCGGTGTAAGCAGACCACACAAGACAGCTTCAACTGCACCTAAAGCAGCAGCTGCAGCTCCTGCAAAAAAAGCAACTAAAGCAAAAGCTTAAAGGCATATAAAGATCCCCGAAAGCTCGGGGTTTTTTTATATCTCTATTTCATAAAAGACTTATGAAAAACACGATCAAAAAAATAACTCTTTCAACTACACTTCTTTTGATTGGCTTTGTGGGTTTTGCGCAATGTTCTATATGCACCAAAACAGCAAGTCAAATTGGAGAAGAAGCCGGCAAGGGATTTAATGCAGGTATATTATACCTAGCAGCCATGCCATTTGGCGTTATGGGCTATATCGCTTTTAGATGGTGGAAAAGCGAAAATCAAAAATAGCTTTAGAAAAACTGTTTCGAAAATTCAAAAATATTAAAGGAATCAAGCAACATTGCTTTTGAAAGTGCTTCCTGAATAGCCTTTTCATCCAATTGCTGCATCTTATTGGCTACAATCAATTGCATTGCTTTAGACAACATGACTCTTTTTTTAGATTCAGCATGTTGAGTAGATTGTTGATGTTTTGAAATGGCTTTGACCAAATCCTGAATACCTTCTTTTTGAGATGCAATGGTTTGTACAACAGTAGCTTTTTCGGTTGCATGATTTTCAATAAGCATTTGTTGTATATGCGTTGCAAAAGCTTTTGCATCTGGCCTATCTGATTTATTCACCACAAAAATATTGGCCACTTCCATTAGACCAGATTTCATCATCTGAATATCATCACCTGCTTCTGGTACCAAAACCACCAATGTAGTATCAGCCAATGCAGCTACTTCTACTTCAGACTGCCCTACTCCTACAGTTTCTAAAATAATGATGTCAAATCCGGCAGATTGTAATAAAGTAGTCAATTCTATTGTTGTGCTATTTAAGCCCCCTAAATGGCCTCTAGAAGCCAATGAGCGTATAAATACCTGCGAATGTAGATACCATTCTCTCATTCTTATTCTATCCCCCAGAATAGCCCCTTGATGAAAAGGAGATGAGGGATCTACAGACAATACTGCAATTCTTTTTCCTTCTTCCACCCAATCTTGAATCAATGCTGAAATCAGTGTACTTTTCCCAGCCCCTGGAGGACCAGTAATGCCTATAATAGGAATAGCAGAAGGTTTCAAGCTTTCTAAAAATGGAATGGAAACTTTCTCTCTATTTTCTATAGCTGAAATGGCTTTAGCCAGTGCCAAAAAATTGCCTGAAGCTACTCCTGTTTTTATGGGTTCAATTGCTAGCATGGCTTTATTTAATCAGATGATAATTTTTATATTCTCCTAATTTAAATCCAAAAAAATCTTCGATGGGTTGCAACCATTTATCTTTTTTGTGCCAAACAGATAATTCTTTTTTATAACTATACTCCCAATTTTGCGCAGCTACTTTAGCATGCATAATTGCTGGGTGAGAACCTGTAAAAGGAATTGTTCTATCCACAGAGTGCATTTGAAAATCATGACTAGCCATCATTTTATCCAATCCTTCTGCTGTGTTATAATATGACTGGAACATCGCTACTTTTTTTGCATAAGCGTCGGGAGAACGAATGCCTGTATAATGATATACAGTAGCATCAATTTTTTTAACCTTTAACTTCTCCCCTTTTTCGGTACCATTTTCATAGGCTTCGAAAGACTGATATTTTCTGAAACCTTGTGAATCTCTATAAGACCTTACGCCGATATGATTTCTAAAAAGTCTGATTTCAAAATTATGCACTCTTCTAGTATTTCTAATATGGTCATAGCCTCCCCAAAAATGAATAAAAGGTAAAATAAAACCTTCTACTCTTTTATCCTCATTATATGTATCAATAGCAGCTACAATTTTATCTAAATCATTTTCATGAAACACTTCGTCAGATTGAATATGCAAACACCAATCTGCTTGAACTTGATCTAATGCAATATTAGCTTGTTGCGCAAAAACCTTTCCTCCCTCTCTCAAATTCATGTCCCAAATTGTATCAATAATTTTAATCTTTGGAGAGTTCAATTGTTCAATTGCTTCCCTAGTGCCATCTGTCGAATCCCCTACTGCAACAACAAATGTCTCACAAATGGGAAGAACAGATTGAATGGATTCCAAGAAAGGAACACCATAATCAAAACCGTTTCTAACATAAGTAAAGCCAGCTATTTTCATGAAGGGGGTCTTTTAAAGTTCAAATAACCGAAATCTTTTGCAAAAAGCCATTAATTTTGAAGTTCAAGTAAGATTATGACAACAACAATTTGTTTCGACTTTGGCAATTCAAGATTTAAGGCAGCCATTTTTAAAGGAAGCAACCTCGAAGAAATTGTTGTACTTCCAGATGCAGGAATACCAACCTTAGAAAACTTATTAGCAAAATGGAAGCCCTCTAAAACCATTTTGTCTTCTGTTATACATCATGACAAAGCAATTGAGAATGTTCTTGCAAATGCAGCTCCTTTTCACTTAATTGGCCCTCATACAAAGTTAAATTTTACTACACCAGTAGGAAAGCCAGAAACTATTGGAGCGGATAGAATAGCCCTTTCGGCAGCGGCAGTGCATTTATTCCCAAAACAACATACACTAGCCATAGCCTTAGGCACTTGTATCACTTATAATTTTATTAGTAATACCCATGAATTTTTAGGGGGAAGTATCTCCCCAGGCATGCAAATGCGCTTTAGATCCATGCATGAGCAAACGGCATTATTACCCTTAATTACCCCCACCAAAGATTTCCCATTAGTTGGTTATGATACCAAAACCAACCTTTTAAGTGGTGTTGTTTGGGGCATGGCGGCCGAAATTAATGGAATCATAGAGGCTTATGAGGATAAATACAGCAACTTTAACGTGCTATTAACCGGGGGCGACCTTAGTTATTTTGTACCTCGCCTAAAAAAGAAGATATTTGCGGACCCAAATTTAATATTCAAAGGATTATATGCTATTAGCGAAACAAATCAGTAGAGTAACCATATTAGTAGTTTTAGTTTGTTATTTTACCCCAACCAAGGCACAAAACAACTCTCCATTTTCTAGATACGGATTAGGCAATGAAGTAATGAATGGACAAAATGCAGCCAGCCAAGGAATGGGTGGATTCTCTACTGCATTTAATTCAAGCATGAATGGCAGTTATGGTCAGAGTGTGAATATCAATAACCCAGCAAGTTATGGTCAACTTTTTATGACCACTTTTGATATTGCAATGAGTTTGAATCAAACCACATTGAAAAGAACAGAACCTGCTGGAAGAGAAAAAACAAATTATTTAGTACCAAACTATTTAGCGATTGGCGTGCCCATTAGTAAAGAAAAGAAAATTGGACTTGCATTTGGACTAAAACCACTCACTTCTATACATTACTCAGTAAATGAATTAGTGAATATCACACCAAAAGATACATTGCTAAATAACTACAAAGGAGACGGTGGATTAAACCAAGTATTTTTTGGAATGGCAAAAGCTTGGAAGTACATGAGTATTGGATTTAATACAGGATATAATTTTGGAAGAAAAGATATTGAAACTTTAAAAACGATATTATATAGCCCAGACTCGACTTATTTTTATCAATCTAAATCAAGTACTAAAACTAGTTTTGGTGGTGCTTTTTTAAAGTTAGGTGTTCAAGGTGAATTCCCTATTTATACAATTGATCATCCAACTACAAAAGAAAAAACAGAATATGCAATAAGCTATGGTGCCACTTATACTTTAGATCAAAGCTTAAGAGCAAGACAAGATATCACTAGAGCGACCGGTACATATTCTGCTAATACTGAAACACCTATAGATACTGCGCTAAGCACTACCAATAATCCAGGAAAAATTAATTTGCCAAGCTTTATGTCAATAGGCGTGGCTTTACACAAAAAACAAGTTGTTGCAAGAGGTAGTTATGATCAGTGGGTATTTGGATTGGAGTTGAATCAAGCAGCATGGAAAGACAGCTATAGCTTCTACGGCAAGCTTGATCCATTATCTAATTCATCAATGATTAGAGGAGGTGTACAATACAATCCCGATCCTTACGCTTTTGAAAACTATTGGTCAACAGTTATTTATAGAGCAGGCTTCTTCTCTGGTAAAGATTATGTAAACATCGATAATAACGGATTAAAAGTTACTGGCTTTAGTTTGGGTATGGGATTGCCCATTAGAAAATATCGTTCATACGATTATCAATTCACTATTCTTAACTTAGCATTGCAATTAGGACAAAGAGGAAGTAGTGTAAATAATTTCAAAGAAAGCTTTTTACAATTTACTGTTGGATATAGTTTAAGCGATGTTTGGTTTAATAAACGCAAATATGATTAATCTTACATTGAAAAATTTATTTAAAATAGCAGTTGCTGGCATCAGTAGCTGCTTTTTTATGGCTTCTTGCGAGAATAATATCAACGATGTAAAAAATTTAGGAAAAAAAACAAGTGGTGTAGATATAGGTAAAGATGTTGCTATTTATATGAGTAGCGGTGGTAAAATGTCTGCAAAAATAATGGGGCCCATTATGAATAGGTATTTGCAAGACAGTAGTAAGATGGTGGAATTTCCTAAAAATATTTATGTTGACTTTTTCAAAGACAGCGCGAAAGTCGATAGTAAATTACGCGCTAATTATGCCAATTATAAAGAGACGGAGAATAAAATATTCTTACAAGGAAATGTGGTAGTGTATAATTTACAGGGAGATACTTTATGGTGCCAAGAAATGTTTTGGGATCAAGAAACCGGCAAATTTCATACAGACAAAGATGTAATTGTAAAGCAACATAATCCCCAGGTAAAAACCTTTGGCAAAGGCTTTGAAGCCAATCAGGATTTAACAGATATTCGTATCTTTCAGATACAGCCAAATAGCTATGCAATAATCAACGATAGTAGTACAATACACCCTTAAAAATAATTTTATGGAATACAGAAAGATGGGCAAGACAGGACTTCAGTTAAGCACATTAAGCTTTGGAAGTTGGGTAACTTTTCACAAACAAATCAATGACGGTATTGCAGATACCTTAATGGGAATGGCTTACGATGCAGGAGTAAACTTTTTTGACAATGCAGAAGTGTATGCCGCTGGGGAAAGTGAGAAAATGATGGGAAGAGTCTTAGCGAAAAAGAAATGGGATAGAACAAGCTATGTACTATCATCAAAAGCATATTTTGGTTGGAGAGGCAAAGAAAACAAACCTAATCAAACTGGTTTAAGTAGAAAGCATTTAACAGAAGCATGTCATGAAGCATTGCAAAGAATGCAAACCGATTATTTAGATTTATATTTCTGTCATAGACCAGACAAAACAACTCCAATTGAAGAAGTGGTTCACACAATGAATACATTGATTCAACAAGGTAAAATTTTATACTGGGGTACAAGTGAATGGAGCGGCGTAGAAATTATGGAAGCGCATAGAGTAGCTGAAAAGTATAGACTAATTGGTCCAAGTATGGAACAGCCTCAATACAATATGTTTGAGCGTCAAAAAGTAGAAGTAGAATATAACGAAATTTATAAAAATGTTGGATTAGGTACAACTATCTGGAGTCCATTAGCAGCAGGCCTTTTAACAGGCAAGTACAATGATGATATTCCAGAGGGATCTAGATTTCAATTAGAAGGATTTGAATGGCTTAGAGATAGATGGTTAATGCAAGACAAGATTAGAAAAGTTCAACAACTAAGCGCTTTAGCTAAAGCATTGAAAGTAAGTACTGCTTCATTAAGTATTGCATGGTGTATTAAGAATCCTAATGTAAGTACTGCAATACTTGGCGCAACAAGTGAAACACAATTAAAAGATAATTTAACTGCAATTGATACTGCTGCTTTATTGACTCCTGAAATTATGGAACAAATAGAAGGCATTATTGAAACTAAACCAGTTTTCCCAGAGTGGTAAACTTCAATAAACAGGTATTATGATTTTTGCAATTATTGCTTCACTACTATTAATTGGTTTTTTCTCAGGTTATGAGATTGGCTTTGTCAGTGCCAATAGATTAAGCTTAGAGTTAAAGAAAAAACAAGGAAGTCGTGCAGGCAATATTCTAGCAAAGTTCTTGGAAGCCCCTACCCAATTTATTGGAACCTGTTTAATTGGTTTAAATATCTCTTTGGTGGTATTTGGTATTTTATTTGAAGAAGCCTTACATACTTATATCTGGTCGGCATTTGATCTTGGTCCTTACGCAATATTATTAGGTAATACAGTAGTTTCTACCTTGGTCATTTTGTTGATTGGAGAATTAGTACCCAAAGCTATATTCAAAGCCAGAGCGGCTTCTATGATTACAAGCTTTGCTCCCCTTGCTAATTTTTTTCATTTATTATTCAAGCCTTTAACCATTATATTAGTCAGTTTAGCGCAATGGGTTCTAAGAAACTTATTCAATGTTAAAGTAATCAATAAAAAAGAAGCTTTCACAAAAGTAGATTTAGCGCATTTTGTACAACAAACCAAGGAAGAACAAAATCAACAAGATTTAAATACAGATTTATTTGAGAATGCATTGAGTTTACCTGATATTAAAATCAGAGAATGTTTGGTGCCAAGAACAGAAATTGTAGGAGTTGATATCAATACATCTATAGAAGAATTGCAAAAAATATTTGAAGAAACAAAACTGAGTAAGTTAATTGTTTACGAAGAAAGCTTAGATAGTATAGTTGGGTATGTGCATCAATTAGATTTATTTAAAAAACCAAGTAAATTGTCTGATGTGCTTCATTCTATACAATTGGTTCCAGAAAGTATGAACGCAGCAGACTTGATCAACTTGTTTTCTAAAAAAAGAAAAAGTATTGCTTGGGTGGTGGACGAATTTGGCGGAACTGCGGGTATCGTTACTATGGAAGATGTCTTGGAAGAAATCTTTGGAGAAATAGATGATGAATATGACGAACAAGAATTTTTGGAGAAGAAACTATCAGATACTGAGTATATATTTAGTGGTCGCCTAGAACTCGATTACTTATATGAAAAATATGGAATAGATTTTTCAGCTGATAGTGCCGAAACCCTGAGTGGTTATCTGATACATAATTACGAGTCTATTCCAAAGATCAGAACCACTATACATTTGGCACATTTTGACGCCGAAATATTGTCTGTAAGTGATACCAGAATCGAGAAGGTAAAAATTAAGATCCGCTAGTGTAATTTTTGCCCCCTCAAAGCCTAGAATTCCTCTATAAACAGTAACTTTAGAGCTCATTCATTTTTTACATGGCAATATTCGATAGATTCAAAACAGACGAAAATTCAGAGATGTCTTTTATAGACCATCTTGAAGTATTAAGAGGCACCATTGTACGATCATTAATCTCCATTGTCATCGCATTTGTTGTACTGTTTATATACAGAGACTGGATCATGGACAATGTTATCATGGGACCACTCAATCCAGATTTCATTACATATAGAGCTTTCTGTGATTTAAGTCATTATTTACATCTAGGAGATTCATTGTGTATGCCTCCAGTAAAAGTAACATTACAAAGCACCACATTTGGAGGACAATTCTTAAGTGCCATTAGTATGGCATTGATTGGAGGAATTATAATTGCATTTCCATTTATATTTTGGCAATTCTGGTCTTTTGTAAAACCAGCATTAAAAGAAAACGAATTAAAGAATACAAGATTTATGATCTTATTTGTTTCTTTCTTTTTCTTTCTAGGAGCTGCTTTTGGATTTTTTGTTTTAGGCCCTTTCACTTTCAATTTCTTAGCAGGATTCCAATTAGGCACTAGAGGTGCAGTAACTACAATACCTACATTTGCAGATTACATTGACAACCTAACTAATTTGATATTAG
The DNA here is from genome assembly GCA_964644475.1 of uncultured Sediminibacterium sp. Classification (GTDB taxonomy): domain Bacteria; phylum Bacteroidota; class Bacteroidia; order Chitinophagales; family Chitinophagaceae; genus Sediminibacterium. The sequence goes on from CAZXWT010000001.1 coordinate 22,028, forward strand.
GTTGTGGTATTGCATTTGAAATGCCTGTTTTCATGTTTTTATTAACTAAGATTGGTATTGTAACGCCACAGTTCTTGAGAGGTGTAAGAAAATATGCAGTGATTATTATTTTACTAATCGCGGCATTTATTACACCTAGCCCAGATTGGTATAGTCAAACAATTGTATTCATTCCATTATATTCATTATTTGAATTCAGTATCATCGTTTCTGCATGGGCATATAAAGCTGTAAAGAAAGCAGATGAAGAATGGGATTAATCATTTAAATTAAATATTAAGACTATGGCATTTGTATTTGATGCAAGCAAACCCATTGCAATGGGTGCAGACCACGCAGGAGTTGATTATAAAGATCAAGTGAAAGCTTGGCTTGAAGCACAAGGATATACTGTGAAAGATTTTGGAACCCATGGTAAAGATTCTGTCGATTATCCAGACTTTGCACATCCTACTGCAAGCAGTGTAGAAACAGGTGAAGCTTGTTTTGGTATTTTGTTTTGTGGAAGCGCCAATGGTGTTGCTATGACAGCTAATAAGCATGCTGGAATCAGAGCTGGTTTATGTTGGGAAAAAGAAATTGCAGAACTAACTCGTTTACACAACGACGCCAATATGATTTGTATTCCTGCCCGCTACGTGACTATAGATAAAGCAAAAGAAATGATTGCTGTATTTATGGAAACAGCATACGAAGGAGGCAGACATCAAAATAGAGTAAATAAAATTGCTTGTTAATTAAAAAATCAACTATGAAAAAAGGGATTTGGATTTTTATTGCTTTCATAAGCACAACCACTTTTGCACAAAAAGCAGAAGACTTAAAGAAATTTGGAAAATACATTACGCAAGAAGGATTAAAAGAAAAATTGTCTGTAATTGCTAGTGCAGAAATGGAAGGTCGCGAAACAGCCACTCCAGGACAGAAAAAAGCAGCAGCTTATATTGAGTCGCAATTTAAAAAATGGGGATTATTACCTGGTAACGGCGCAAGCTATCAACAAGTATACCCTGTGTACAAAGATGTATTAACAGAAAAAAGCTTGACAGTAAATGGTCGTTCTTTTGAATGGGATAAAGATTACTCATTCTCTTTACAAACCATCAATCCTGGTAATTACACCAATGTTGTGTACGCAGGTTATGGTATAGTTGATGCAGCTAATGGCATCAATGATTACGAAAACTTAGATGTACAAGGTAAATTAGTAATAGTGTCTGAAGGTTCTGCAACAGGAACACCTACAATGGGACAAGGTGGTAACAGAGCATTTAATGCAAATCCAGCTTCACCAATGGCTAAGATGAGAAATGCAATGGCAAAAGGTGCAGCAGGTTTATGTATTATCAGTGCAGATTTCCCTAAGAAAACAGCTACACCCACTACAGGAAATATGTATACCAAAGCAAATACTGCAAAAGGATTCGCTATGTTAAGTATTTCAAAAGAAGTAGCTACAGCAATATTGGGAACTTCTAATT
>CAZXWT010000001.1:23608-33359 GCA_964644475.1 uncultured Sediminibacterium sp.
CGGAGATTGCTAATAGAGATGATATGTTGAAGAGAGACCTTAAATTAAACATGCCCGCTCGTTAGTCCTTTCAATGTCGCTTTTGAAAAAATACATATTCCTCGTCTCGCGGCTCACTGTCGCTCGAACGCTCGCTCGGAATAGAATTTCTTTCTAAAGCTCTTAAATAAAAGAAATAAAAAAGCCCTTAATTACTTTAAGGGCTTTTTTATTTGTGCGAGGCGGCATTACTGACCTAAGATATAGGCGAAGATCAATGGTACTACGATAGTAGCATCACTCTCTACGATAAATTTAGGCGTATGAATATCTAATTTACCCCATGTAATTTTTTCATTTGGTACTGCTCCAGAATAAGAACCATAAGAAGTAGTGCTATCACTTACTTGACAGAAATAGCTCCAGAATGGAACATCATGCCATTCCAAATCTTGGTACATCATAGGTACAACGCAAATTGGGAAGTCACCTGCAATACCACCACCTACTTGGAAGAAGCCAACACCCTTACCACCACTATTCGCTCTATACCACTCAGTCAACATCACCATGTATTCAATACCATTCTTCACAGTAGATGCTTTTAATTCATTTTTGATAACATAGCTAGCAAAAATATTACCAGTAGTACTATCCTCCCATCCTGGAACGATAATAGGAATATTCTTTTTAGCTGCAGCAACAATCCAGCTATTCTTAGGATCAATTTCATAGTACTGTTCTAAATCGCCACTCAATACTACTTTATATAAAAACTCATGAGGGAAATAACGCTCGCCAGCGGCTTCAGCATCTTTCCAAACCTTTACTAAATGTTTTTGTAAACGTCTAAATGCTTCTTCTTCAGGAATACAAGTATCTGTTACACGATTATAATGGTTCTCTAATAAATCCCACTCATCTTGAGGCGTCAAATCACGATAATTAGGCACACGCTTATAATGACTATGAGCCACTAAGTTCATAACGTCTTCCTCAAGGTTTGCACCAGTACAACTAATAATGGCAATTTTGTCCTGACGGATCATTTCTGCCAAACTAATTCCTAATTCAGCGGTACTCATCGCACCAGCCAAACTCACTAACATTTTTCCACCCTCTAATAAATGGGTTTCATATCCTTTAGCGGCATCCACTAAAGCGGCAGCATTAAAATGTCTATAATGATGCTCAATAAATTGCGAAACTGGTCCCTTGCTCATTTTTTCAGATTTGATGCAAAAGTAATTTTTTTTAGCCATAAATAGTAACTTGTGTAACAATACAGAAATTGAACAAAACCAATAGATTATGAAAAAGTCTACCCCCAACCTATTTATTGCATTAGTACTTATTGCTATCCCTTTTGGGTATGCAGCCTTCATTTATTCAAGTTTGCCTGCAACTATCCCAATTCATTTTAATTATAAAGGAGAGGCAGATGGATTTGGAGGCAAAGACAGTATTTTTTTAGGACCAGGGATTTTAGGGGCTGTAAGTTTGTTTACATTTTTCCTACTATCAAATATCAAAAACTTTGATCCCAAAAGAGTAAAAGAAGAAGATGATGGTATGTTTAAAAAATTCGCAATACTTATGGTTGCATTCTTAAGTTTGCTTTCATTAATTATCACCGTATCTGCAAATAGCCCAGCAATAAATGTAACTAAACTATTATTGCCTGCAATAGGTTTGTTTTTAGCATTCATAGGATGGATGATGCCCAAACTTCATCAAAACTATTTTGCAGGATTTAAATTACCATGGACATTAGAAAATGTAGACAATTGGAACGAAACGCATAAGGTAGCAGGAAAGGTTTGGTTATATGGTGGTATTTTTCAAGCTATTGCTGCAATTACATTATCAAGCAAATGGGGATTCATTTGTTTTATGATAGCAGTGGTGGTGATGGTAGTTATACCTACTGTTTTCTCTTATAGAATGTATAAAAGAGGTAATACAATTCAATAAATTTTAGCAAATTAACATGAGCCATTCAAAAAACTTAGGCACTAAATATATTCATGCAGGTGCTCATCCTGATCCAAGTACTGGAGCTATCATGACACCAATTTATCAAACATCCACTTTTGTGCAAGCCTCACCTGGAGTACATAAAGGATATGAGTATGCTCGTTCTCAAAACCCTACTAGGTTTGCTTTAGAAGAAGCTTTTGCCGTAATAGAAAATGCAAAATTTGGATTGGCATTTAGTAGTGGTGTTGCAGCAACAGATGCTGTAATGCGTTTATTGGTGCCTGGTGATGAAGTCATTGCAGCACATGATATGTATGGAGGCACTTATAGATTGTTCTCCAAAGTATATGAAAAAATGGGGATCGTATTTCATTATGTAGATACTTCCAATGCAGATAATGTTGCAAAAGCCATTACTGCTAAAACAAAATTAATTTGGATTGAGACTCCTACTAATCCATTGATGAATATTACAGATATAGAAGCAGTTTCAGCGGTAGGTAAAAAACACAATTGTATTGTATGTGTGGACAATACCTTTGCTTCACCCTATTTACAAAATCCATTAGATCAAGGTGCTACTATTGTAATGCATTCAGCAACTAAATATTTAGGTGGACATAGTGACGTCATTCAAGGCGCTTTGATGATGAACGACGAGAGCTTAAGAGAACAATTATATTTTATACAGAAAAGCACTGGTGCTGTACCTGGACCTCAGGATTGCTTCTTAGTCTTAAGAGGTATCAAAACTTTGCATGTAAGAATGCAAAGACATTGCGAGAATGGTATTAAAGTAGCAAATTATTTAAGACAACATTCCAAAGTGGACAAAGTGTTTTGGTGCGGATTTGAAGACCATCCAAACCATGCCATTGCTAAAAAACAAATGCGTGGATTTGGGGGCATGATAAGCTTCACTTTAAAAGACGATAGTGTTGAAGCTGCTACAAAAGTACTTTCAAGTACAAAAATATTTTCACTAGCAGAAAGCTTGGGAGGTGTAGAATCTTTAATCAATCATCCTGCAAGTATGACTCATGCGAGTATTCCAAGAGAAAGAAGAATCGCCAATGGACTAGCAGATGGATTAATCAGATTAAGCGTTGGTATTGAAGATGCAGAAGATATCATTGATGATTTGGCACAAGCCATTGGATAATGAGTGAAGCGATTAAAAAAATACTAGATCAAAAAGTAAAGCAGTACAATCAAAAAAGCTTTATTGAAAAAGATCCAATTTGTATACCCCATTTATTTCAAAAGCAGCAAGATATAGAGATTGCTGCTTTTTTTGCTGCAATATTTGCATGGGGAAATAGAACGACCATTATTAATAAGTCTAAAGAGTTAATGCAAAAAATGGATAACGCTCCACATGTATTTTGCTTAACACATCAACCCAAGGATTTAAAAAGACTATTTGGATTCAAGCATCGAACTTTTAACGATACAGATTTATTGTATTGTATTGCATTTTTAAAAACTCATTATCAGAATAATGATAGTTTAGAAACAGCATTTTTCAAAGATTACCAAACAGGCAAGCGAATCAAAAATATTGAAGAAGCCCTTCAAAATTTTCAATCTTATTTTATGAGCATGGAAGACGCTCCACAAAGAACGCGTAAACATATTTCAAGCCCTGCTGCAGGATCCACCTGTAAGAGATTGAATATGTTTTTAAGATGGATGATCAGAAAAGACCATACTGGAGTAGATTTCGGCATTTGGAAAAGCATCGCCCCTAGTGAATTGATTATACCAATAGATGTGCATGTGGCCAGAATTGCAAGAACCTTAGGAATATTAAATAGACCACAAACAGATTGGCAAGCAGCTTTGGAATTAACAGAATATTGCAGAACTTTAGATAGCAAAGACCCTGTGAAATACGATTTTGCTTTGTTCAGTTTGGGAGTCATTGAAAAATTTATATAATATGGAATTAACCATTCAAGCTTTAGAAAAATTAGCTCCAGAAGATTTGGCCAATGCTATAAATGAGTTGATCAAAAATGATTTTTCAAAACTAGTGCAGCTACTCTATCGTATTGATGTATCGGAAGCGAAGCTTAAATATATTTTACAAGCACATCCCAATGAAGATGCAGGTAAACTAATTGCTGCAGTGGTTATAGAAAGATTAGCAGCTACTAAAAAAGCTAGAGAAATGTTCTCTCAACCCAAAGAGGGAGATACAATGAATTCGATTGACAGTGAAGAAAGACTTTAAAATTAAGTTTACAAATCTCCCAATAAAGGTCTCATCACAATATCTTCTACCACTGCTTGTGGACTTAATTGAGTAGATGCATAAATCATTTCAGCAATATCATTTGCTTCCATAATTCTTTTAGGATCTACACCAGAACCCGCCCAGCTATTAGTAAACACAGCACCTGGACAAACAGCAGTTACTTTAATACCCTTATCTTTTAATTCTAAACGTAAATTTTTAGAAAATCCTAATAAAGCAAATTTGCTAATACTATAAGAGCCCCCATTTTCATATGCGTTTAAAGAAGCAATAGAACAAATATTAAAAATATGTCCCTTTCCCTTTTTCAACATAGATGGTAATAAATCTTTAGTAGTGTAGTATGCAGAAAATAGATTTGCATTTAGTTGAGCTTCCAAAGTGCCGGAATTTTCTTCTGAAATTTTACCAGGCAAGAAATAACCAGCATTATTTACCAAGATATCCGGCTGCGTTTGCAATAAACACCATTCTGTAAAACAATGCACTTGCCCCTCGATAGATAAATCTGCATGTACCCCTTCGATAGTGCAATTGGGATACTTTGTTCTTAACTCATCGACAGCTTTTACTAAATCTGCAGGTGTTTTACTCGTTAAAAAAAGGTTATGCCCAGCAGATGCAAATTTATTTGCGATGGCAAAACCAATTCCTTTTGAAGCGCCAGTAATAACTATATTCATATAAATACAATACTAATATGCAATAAAGATAGGCGCAATATTGTAAATTCGCTTCATATACAATATCAAAATGGCATATAAAGACTTATTTTTCGATTTGGATCATACCATTTGGGACTTTGAACAGAATTCAAAAGAAACGCTATTGGACCTTCACCATAAATATGGTCTAGCAAATAAAGGTATCACAGACTTTGATGCATTTTATGATATTTATAGCCAACACAATCATCGTCTATGGGACAGATACACCAAAGGTTTTATTAAACAGGAAGAACTAAGATGGAAACGTATCTATTTAAGTTTATTAGACTTTAAAATTGCTGATGAAAAACTATCCAAAGAAATGTCCCATGATTATTTAGATATACTTCCGGACAAGACCAATCTTTTTCCTTATACACATGAGATATTGGAATATTTACAAAACAAGGGATATAAAATGCATTTGATCACAAATGGATTTCAGTCAGTGCAGTTTAAAAAAATCAATAATTCCAATTTAGCTAAATATTTTATTGAAGTAATTACTTCTGAAGCAAGCAATAGTCTAAAACCTCATAAAGAAATTTTTGAATTTGCTTTAAACGCATCTAATGCAAAAGTAGAAACAAGTTTAATGATTGGAGACAATGAGGCAGCAGATATACAAGGTGGTATTAATATAGGAATGGATACAGTATTTGTGAATCACTTAGAAGTAGTACCAACAATACCAGCCACATACACTATTACGCACTTAAAAGAATTAGAAAGCTTCTTATAATTACCAATTAGCTAAAACAGACACACCACCTTTCACCACATCTCCAATTTTACATTGGATATTGGTGCCTACGGGTAATAATAAATCTACCCTACTACCAAATTTAATAAAACCATATTCATCGCATTGTTGGTAAGAAGTACCTACATCAGCATAGTTACAAATTCTTCTAGCTAATGCACCAGCAATTTGCTTACACAAAATGCTTCCCTTTTCATTTTCTACAACAACAGACCATCTTTCGTTGTCAGTAGAAGATTTAGGATGCCAAGCCACTAAGTATTTTCCAGGATGATATTGATTGTAGATAATATTTCCAGCAATAGGCATTCTATTTACATGCACATTTGCAGGACTCATGAAAACACTAATTTGAATTCTCTTCTCTTTGTAATATTCGTCTGGCTCTACTTCTTCAATCACCACTACTTTACCATCTGCTGGAGAAACAATAGCACTATTATCGATAGTGTGTTGTCTTTTAGGCATTCTGAAGAAAGACACTATAAACAAAAAGAACCCTAATAATACAATAAAAACGGCCCATGCTGCAATAGCACTTATAGGATATAAGTAAGAGAAATTAGCAATATTTAATAAACCTACTACTAGCGCAACCAAGGAAATAGTAGCAGTACCTTCTTTATGAATTGTCATATACTTCAATTAAAACGCAAACTTACGAAAAATTAAAACAGCATTTGTAGAACCAGCCAAACAAATGGCACAGCAAATAGAATTGAATCAAATCTATCTAAAAAGCCGCCATGTCCAGGCATCATTGTACCACTATCTTTTACTCCTGCCAATCTCTTTAATTTGCTTTCAAACAAGTCTCCAAAAGTTCCAGCAATGGCCGCTACGGTACTAATTAAGAAAATATATTTTTCTTGAATAGGAATCCAAATACCCAAAACTTTAGAAACAAATAAAACAGAAATCACAATTCCTGCTATTGTACCTTCCCATGTTTTGTTGGGAGAAACAGAAGAAAGCGGCCTTTTGCCTATAAAACTTCCTACTATATATGCCATGGTATCATTGATCCAAATAGTAGCAATTAATAATAAAGGAATAGAAAATGCCCAATTAATAAAGAAAGTATTTACCATGAAATTTCTTAATTGAAACATTAAGCTTAAACACATTGGAATATAAATTAATCCAAAAAATGAGATAGCTACATTCTGTAAATTAGATTTTCTGAAATACAATTCACCAGCAACCATTATCACTAATAATACAGGCAAAATTTTACTTCCTATATATTTAATACTAATACCATTAATGCCTAAAACATTTGGAGCCAATACCATCATCATCACAGTACCCACAACCAATAAACCCCATCTATGTGTTGGCGCTAACCCAGCATACTCTGGATAGATTTTACCCATCAATTGAATGTATTCATTCAAGCAGCCTAATTGAATAACAGTAAACAAGATGAAAAAAGACCATTGATTAATCACCAATCCCGCCATCATAATAATCACAAAAACAATAGCCGAAATAGTTCTTGTTTTAAAGACAGATAAATTAAGCGCCATACTCTTTTAATTTTTTAAGTAATAGATACACTACAATAATAGCAATAAAAACCCAATAATAAGTGAGATTGCCATTCACGACTGCTTCAACCTTTTGAGGATCTGCTCTGACAAAATATAAAGTAGACACACCAATGGCATTATTGATAAAATGCATTAACATGGGCAACCAAATAGACTTAGAAAAATAATAAATAAACCCAAGTACAATACCCAATGACATTCTAGATAAAAATCCGTAATAAGAAAAATGAAAAGCACTAAAAATAATCGCTGTCACCACAATGGCCCAATATGGTTTTCCAAACCAATCCACTAATATTTTTTGCAAACTTGCTCTAAAGAAAAGTTCTTCAACAATTGCAGGCACTAATGCCACAGCAATAATAGCAATAAATAAATCCATTAAAGATTTCATTTGAGTCATTGCTAATAAAGCTTTTTTATATTGATCTTCCATACCCTTTGCCCAAGCAGTCATAGATTCAGGTAAAGGAATTTTTTCTGTTAAATCTCCTAAAGCACCACTTAAAAATAAACCTGCAATTGCCAATACAATAACCACCATAACTTGTTCTACATTGCTAATTTTATTAAAACCCATATTTCGTAGCCAATATCCTTTCGCAAAAAAAGCAATGGCAATACTTGGACCTCCAAAAGCAATCACAGAAGCCAAGGCATTTGCAAACTGAGCCATCATAGCATGTTCAGGAGAGAGTAAAATAGTTTGCATATCAGCCAAACTAGCATGCATTATTAAACCCACTATAGAAAAGCTAATAAAGGCACCTGCTATCATACAAATGCCCGTAATGGCCATAAACAAGGCCAATCTCATTGGCCCTGACATTGCAAAAATTGAATTCAAACCAGATTCCATGTAAAATAATTTATTGGTACCTTTGCAACCGTATCGGTTAGATGCAAGATAATGAATTCATATGGTTTCTATAGGCAATATACAATTACCGGATTTCCCTTTATTACTCGCTCCTATGGAGGATGTAAGCGATCCCCCATTTAGAGCAGTGTGTAAAGACAATGGAGCCGACCTAATGTATACTGAATTTATTAGTAGCGAAGGGCTTATTAGAGATGCGATCAAAAGCAAACAAAAATTAGATATCTACGATTACGAGCGACCTATAGGCATTCAAATATTTGGAGGAGACGAAGAGGCATTAGCACTTTGCACCAAGATAGTAGACACAGTGAATCCAGATTTAATTGATATCAACTTTGGATGTCCTGTAAAAAAAGTAGCCATGAAAGGTGCTGGTGCAGGAGTTTTGAAAGATTTGGACCTAATGGTAAGATTAACCGAGTCTGTAGTAAAAAGCACTAATTTACCTGTTACAGTAAAGACAAGATTGGGCTGGGATGAGAGCACTAAAAATATTCATGAAGTTGCCTTAAGATTACAAGATGTGGGCATCAAAGCATTAGCCATACATGGTAGAACAAGAATGCAGATGTATAAGGGAGAAGCAGACTGGACCATGATTGGTGAAATCAAAAACGATCCAAGAATTCATATTCCTATTTTTGGAAATGGTGATATTAACTCTCCAGAAAAAGCAGTGGAATATAAAAACAAATATGGAGTAGATGGAATCATGATAGGAAGAGCAGCCATTGGGTATCCATGGATCTTTAGAGAAATCAAACATTATATCGCTACTGGAGAATTAATGGCAGGACCGACAATTGAAGAAAGAGTAGAGGTAGCAAGAAAACATTTGATTGGTTCCTTAGCATGGAAAGGGCCTATTGCAGGCATCAATGAAATGAGAAGACATTATGCCAATTATTTGAGAGGCTTACCTAATATTAAAGACTATCGTGCCAAATTAGTTCGCATGACAGAGCAAGCAGAAATTGAATCAGTCTTGGATGAGATAAAGACCACTTACAAAGGAATGGTAATAGAATCAGGTAAGATTGTACTAGAGAATTACCACGAACACTGCCCAATTAATTAATCGCATCAATAACTGACTGATCTAATGGATCTACGGTCATTGGAAAATAATGCGTCAGCACACCTTGCTCGTTAATTAAGTATTTACAAAAATTCCATGCAGGTGCTTGACTACACCATCCATTCAAAGAAGGATCACTTAACCATTTGTGCACTTCGTTTTGGTTATTCTTTTTAACAACAACAGATTTAGACATTAAAGGAAAACTTACTCCATAATTTTTCTGACAAAAACTGGCAATATTTTTATCGTCTGTTTTTTCTTGTTCTTTAAAATCGTTTGCTGGGAAACCAATCACCACCAATTTCCCTTCAAATTGTTTAGATAATTTTTCTAATGCTTCATACTGACCAGTGAAACCACAATCGCTTGCTGTATTGACAATCAACACTTTTTTACCTTTTAAAGAAGCCATATTAAAATCTGCTCCATTAATATCTTTAGCATGTAAAGTGTAGAAAGAAACTGCTGCTTGAATAGCCTCTTTATTGACAAGAGTTTGTTTTTTACCTGCAGATTTACTCGACCACATAATCACAGGATACATG
>CAZXWT010000001.1:33459-40871 GCA_964644475.1 uncultured Sediminibacterium sp.
AAGAGTTTGTTTTTTACCTGCAGATTTACTCGACCACATAATCACAGGATACATGGTTTTCAAAATAGATTGTCTGTAAGACATGTCTTTCTTTTTCATTAACATTACAGCAGTCACTAAAATGCCAATGGCGATACCAATTTTTATCATGATCGATTTTTTAAACATTTTTATCCAATGAGTTTTTTTAACAACCACCCCTTGCCTTTATAAGGAGGATATTTTAAGTCAGGATCAATCCAAGTAGGTGTTTTCATCACAGACTTTATATGAGAGAATGTATCAAAACTTAATTTACCATGATAACCACCCATACCGCTAAAACCCCTGCCACCAAAGGGAAGCGCGTGATTGGTTAAATGCCAGCTAGTATTGTTTACACAAGCACCACCTGAAGGCACATTAGTCAACCAATATTGTTCTGTTGCAGTATCATTGGTGAATACATAAAATGCTAAAGGGTTAGGATTGCGTCTTATAATATCTAATGCTTCTTCATTACTATCATAAGTAAGAATTGGAAGAATAGGACCAAAAATCTCATCCGTCATTACTTTGCTATCTACTGCTACATCCGTTAATAAAGTTGGTTCAATAAACAAACTAGCAGCATTAGATTTTCCACCATACACAATTTTACCATCACCAAAATAATTCACTAGCCTCTGCCATTGTTTCTCGTTAATAATTTTACCATAGCCATGTGTCTCTTCTGCATTCACTCCATAAAATTGTTGAATCGCTTTAATTAACTCATCAATTAAAATTTGTTTAAAAGCAGTGGGTACCAAAACATAATCAGGTGCCACACACATTTGCCCTGCATTAGAAAATTTAGACATCGCAATTCTTCTTGCAGCTACTCGCATATTCGCATCCACCGCTACAAGCGCTGGACTCTTGCCACCTAACTCTAAAGTAACTGGCACTAATTTATCTGCTGCTTGTTGATAAATAATTCTACCCACTACTGTGCTACCAGTATAAAAAATATGATCAAATCTAAAACTGCTAAACATCGCTGGTAAGACTTGAGCACCTTCTCCCTCTACGTATAAAATATAATTCTCTGGAAAAAGATTTTTAATAATCTTCGCCATCACTGCAGCAGTAGCAGGTGCAAATTCACTGGGCTTTAACACCACACAGTTGCCCCCAGCGATGGCGCCAATTAATGGCGTAAACAATAATTGAAAAGGATAGTTCCATGGTGCAATAATACAAACCACCCCCAATGGTTCTGCAATGGTATAGCAGGTGGAAGGCTGATTCAATAAATTAGTAGGCACTGAAGTGGGTTGCATCCACTCTTTTAAATGATCAATGGTATAATTCAATTCATTTAAGAAAAACCCAATTTCTGTAGCCCATGCTTCTTCCTCAGATTTTTTTAAATCAGTATAGAGTGCCGAGTACAATTCCTTTTCGTGCTCTAAAACGATTTGCTTTAATCTTTTAAGTTGTAAAAGTCTAAAAGCGAAGCTTTGGGTTGCTCCCGACTGAAAATACTGCTTTAGACCATCCAATTGAGTATGCATATAGTAAGTTTTAAAGTATAGCAATTTACTTTATTATAACGAAAGCAAGGGCACAATGGTTCATTCGTAAAAATTATTGGCCAAATTGCCAATTTTTACATAATTTAACCTAGTCATTTTAACGATTATTCACATTTTAACGAATTGCTATGTCTAAGAGAAAATCAGATAACTCTAGAAGAGATTTTATTAGAAATGCCTCATTGGCGATGGGCGGATTTTATATTTTGCCTAGACACGTATTAGGTGGAAAAGGATTTACTGCACCTAGTGATAAATTACAAATTGCAGGTATTGGTGCAGGTGGTAAAGGAGAAGGTGATTTATTTTCATTCTACCAAAGTGGAAAAGCAGATATCGCTTTTTTATGTGATGTAGATGATCGTCAATCAGTAACTAGTAGAAAGCGTTATCCAAATGCAAAATACTATAAGGATTATCGTGAGATGTTAGATAAAGAGCATAAGCATATCGATGCTGTTTCTGTATCTACGCCAGACCATATGCACGGTGTGCAAGCAATGGCTGCAATGCAATTAAAAAAGCATGTATATGTTCAAAAGCCAATGGCACATGATATCTACGAGGCAAGAATGATGACACAAGTAGCGAAAGCGAATAACTTAGTTACACAAATGGGTAACCAAGGTTCATCAGGTGATGGCGTTAGAATGTTACAAGATTGGTACAATGCAGGATTAATCGGTGATGTACATACTATCTATTGTTATACAGACAGACCAGTTTGGCCACAAGGTGTAGTGCGTCCAACTACAGCTTCTGCAATACCTCCAGAATTAGATTTTAATTTATGGTTAGGTACTGCTCCGCAAAAAGATTATTTCGAAGGATTATTACCATTTAACTGGAGAGGCTGGTGGGATTACGGTACCGGCGCTTTAGGTGATATGGCTTGTCATATTATGGCTCCTGCATTTGCAGTATTAGGATTAGGATATCCAGTAGCTGCAGAATGTAGTGTTGCAACAAGATACACAGCACCTTGGCAAAGAGTATATTCTCCAGACAGTCCGCCAGCAGCATCACATATCATTTTAACATTCAAAGGACAAAATGGTAAACCAGATGTGAAATTGCATTGGATGGATGGAGGTATTCAACCAGAAAGACCAGCAGAATTAGGACCTAATGAAGTAATGGGTGATGGTGGTAATGGTGTAATCTTTGAAGGTACCAAAGGAAAAATGATGGCAGGTACTTATGGAGTGAACCCACAATTATTACCAACCAACCTAACTGCAACTACCAAAGTGCCTCAAACCATTGAACGCGTAAAAGGAGGTGCTGAAGGACACTATGCTGCATGGGTAGAAGCTTGTATTGCTGGCCCAGGAAGTAAAGAGCACAAAATGTTAAGTTCTCATTTTGATATTGCAGGACCATTGACAGAATCTGTATTAATGGGTAACCTTGCGATTAGAAGTTTCGATTATAAAGGCACCGATAAAAAAGGATTAACCACTTATCCTGGTAGAAATATCCAATTATTATGGGACGGACCAAATATGAAGATTACCAACTTCGATCCAGCAAATCAATTTGTAAAGAGAACTTACAGAGATGGTTGGAGCTTAGGCGTATAATACTTATAAACAAACATAAAAATAATCCCTCTCGAATTTCGGGAGGGATTATTTTTTACCTTCATCTCGTCAAATTAATAACGAATAAAGAATGAGCAATTTACAAGACCAATATTTAATAGACCCTAGTATTACTTTTTTAAACTTTGGTTCTTTTGGTGCAACACCCAAGCCAGTATTTGAAAAATACCAAGCATGGCAAAGAGTATTAGAAGCAGAGCCAGTGCAGTTTATAGCATTTGATGGTCCTAATTATCTAGCGAAATCAAGAGAAGTATTAGCAAAGTATCTACATTGTTCAGATAAAGACGATTTGGTGTTTGTAACCAATCCAAGCTTTGCTGTCAATATGGTAGCTAAAAATTTTCCTTTAGAAAAGGGGGATGAAATATTAGCAACCGATATAGAATATGGTGCTTGCGATAGAACCTGGGAATACTATTGTAATAAAGCTGGAGCAAAATATATAAGACAACATATCAGCTTGCCTATTACAACTAAAGAACAATTCATAGAAGATTTCTTTAAAGGTGTTACATCAAAAACAAAAGCAATTTTTATTAGTCATATCACAAGTGCAACAGCATTAATATTTCCCGTGAAAGAAATTTGTGCTATTGCAAAACAAAAAGGATTAATCACATTTGTAGATGGTGCCCATGGACCAGCACAAGTTGAAGTGAATTTAGATGAATTGCAAGCAGACTTTTATACAGGCGCTTGTCACAAATGGATGATGGCACCGAAAGGTTGTAGTTTTTTATACGCTAAAAAATCGGTGCAAGCTATTTGTGATCCATTAGTGGTAAGCTGGGGATACAAGGCATTTAAACCCTCCCACTCTTCCTTTTTAGATTACCATCAAATGATTGGTACCAGAGACTTTTCTGCATTTTTATGCGTAGAAGATAGTATTGCTTTTATGGAAAAATATGATTGGAAAAAGGTGAGCAAAGCATGTCATCAATTGGTATTAAAAAATGCACCAAGATTTTATGAATTATTAGGAAGCAATCCTATTAGTCCATTAACATCAGAGTGGATTGGACAAATGGTCAGCATTCCTATTAAAACCACAGAGCCAGAACAATTGCAGAGAACCTTGTTTACACAATATAAAATTGAAATTCCTATCATGAGACAGGACGCTGATGTGTATATGCGTTACTCAATCAATGCGTTTAATACTGAAGCACAATTAGATACCTTATACAAGGCATTAGAAGAAATCAAAAGAGAAGGAAAACTATTATAAAAAAAGAGTCTCCGTAGGGAGACTCTTTTAAAATATTCTATGAAGTAGCCCAGGCTTTTTCTCCTTTAGTATAAGGAACAGAACCTTCAAACTTGCCAGGTACTGCTACATAACGTAAAGCTTTAGTAGCACCCACTTCAGAAGTGAAGAAACCAGTTAAAGTCAATTCCTTCATCATGGTGAAATAATGTTTAGGAATTTCTTTCTTAGGATCTTTCTTCATTTCTTCAGCTGCTTTCGCTGATGCTTCTTTTGCTTCTTTATCCAAAGTCACTAATAAATCGTGACGTTGCTTAGCATCAGACTCCATGAAAGATTTTCCATTTGCTTTTTTAGATGCTTCATCTAATTTTTTGATGCCCTCCATAAAAATGGCTTGGTCTTTAGCTTCGTAACAATCTGTTACCATTACTTTCATAAACTCACCTACTTTAGCTTCTTTCGCTCCTGGTGTATTGGTTGCTGGTAAAATAGTTTCAGCAACTTCGTCTAAGAAAGAAATATCTGCTGCAGAAAAACTGATTCCTGTGCTAGCTGTTTTACAACCAGACAAAAAAGCTTCTGCGCCTAAAACAGTACCACCCATAATGATGGCAACTCTTGATAAGGCTTCTCTTCTATTCATCATAATAGTATTATTTAATAAGTTTAAATTATAAGTTACCTTTTTTCAATTCGTTCACTGCAAATTCAGCAGCACGTGCAGTAAATGCCATATATGTTAAAGAAGGATTCACGCAAGAAGCACTTGTCATGAACGCACCATCTGTCACAAATACGTTTGGAGCATCCCATACTTGGTTGTTACCATTCAATACAGAAGTTTTAGGATCTCTACCCATACGTGCTGTACCCATTTCGTGAATACCTCTACCTGGAGTACCATCTCCATCACGTGCTTGAACGCCTTTTACTCCAGCTTTTTCTAAAATTTCTTGTGCATCCGCCAAGATGTCTTTACGCATTTTAAGTTCATTGTCTTTTAATTCACAATCAATATTCAATACGTTTAAGCCCCACTTGTCTTTTACATTTTTATCCAAGGTTACTTTATTGGTTGGATCAGGTAACATTTCACCAAATCCACCCATACCAACTGTCCAAATACCTGGCTCAGTCATAGCATCTTTAAACTCACCACCAATGCTAAACTCGGCTACATCATGTCTCCATCCTTGACGATTACCAGAACCTTGATAACCAAATCCACGTAAATAATCACGCTTATCATTACCAACGTTTCTGAAACGAGGAATATAGAAACCATTAGCTCTGCGACCAAAAGTATATTTGTCTTCGTAACCTTCAACATAACCACCAGCACCAATACCTAAATGGTGATCCATTAAGTTTTTACCTAAAGCATCAGAACTACTACCTAAACCACCTTCCCAAACATCTGTAGCAGAGTTCATCAAAATCCAAGTACTATTTAAAGTAGATGCGTTTAAGAAAATAATTTTTGCTTTATACTCTATTGTTTTATTGGTTTCAGCATCTAAAACTTCTACACCAGTTGCACGCTTTTTATCCTTATCATATAAAACCTTAGTAACAATACTGAAAGGTCTTAATGTTAATTTACCTGTAGCCATTGCTGCTGGTAAAGTAGAAGATTGTGTACTGAAGTAACCGCCAAATGGACAACCCAACCAACATTTATTTCTAAACTGACAACCAGGTCTTCCACCATGAGGCACTGTAATATTTGCAGTACGACCAATAATTAAATGACGCTCACCTTTGAAAGCTTCTTTAATTCTTGCAGCCACATCTTTCTCTACGCAGGTTAAATCCATAGGAGGCAAGAATTGACCATCAGGTAAAACATCTAAGCCATCTCTATTACCAGAGATACCAGCAAATTTTTCTACATAATCATACCATGGAGCGATATCTTTATAACGCACAGGCCAATCAACACCAACGCCTTCTTTAGCATTCGCTTCAAAGTCTAAATCAGACCAACGATAAGATTGTCTACCCCACATCAAAGAACGACCACCAACATGGTATCCTCTAAACCAGTCAAAACGCTTGGTTTCAACGTAAGGACTATCTTTATCTACAGCCCAATAATCTAAATTGGTTTCGTTCAAAGGATAGTCACGCTTCAACACAGGATAGTCTTCGATCATCTTTTGAGTTCTTCCACCTCTATGCGGATGATCCCATGCTTCTTTATTAGCGTTTACATAATCTTTGATGTGCTCGATATTTCTACCGCGCTCTAACATCAATACTTTTAATCCTTTTTCTGTTAGCTCTTTAGCAGCCCATCCACCACTAATACCAGAGCCTACTACGATTGCGTCATACTGTTGATCCGCCATTGCTTAAAATTTGAATTGTTATACTAAAAAATAAAATTTAAATGTCACATATTTCAATTGCCTTCTTCAAAGAAGCCATTGCGTCTTTGTCTTTTGGAATAAATTCTTGCGCTACATATCCTTTGTAACCTGTTGCTGCAATTGCACGCATGATTGCAGGATAATATAATTCTTGACGATCATCAATTTCATTTCTTCCTGGCACACCAGCTGTATGATAGTGGCCAAAGTATTGATGATTGTCTCGAATAGAGCGAATAATATCCCCCTCGTCAATTTGCATATGATATATATCAAACAAGATTTTAAAATTAGGAGAACCCAAGCGCTTGCATAATTCAATACCCCATGCAGACTTATCACCCATATAATCTTTATGATCAATTCTAGAATTGAATAATTCAATTTGAATAATAACACCATGCTTTTCAGCCAATGGCATAATTTGTTTCAAACCTTCTACACAGTTTTGTAATCCTGTTTCATCATCCATACCATTACGGTTACCTGCAAAACAAATTAAATTGGTGTAACCAGCTTCAGCTACTAAAGGGATGGCTTCTAAATAATCTTTAATCAACCAAGCATGATTCGCTTTATCGTTCCAGCCTTTTGTTAAACTAGTTTCACCTGCAGTGTAACACATAGAACAATGCAAACCATGTTTTTTAGCAATCGGCCA
>CAZXWT010000001.1:40971-44624 GCA_964644475.1 uncultured Sediminibacterium sp.
CAATGAATAGAAAACTACGCATGGGTATGGTAGGCGGAGGTAAAGATGCCTTCATCGGAGCCATCCATAGATTAGCCGCAAACATGGACGGCTTAATTGAATTAAGTTGTGGTGCATTAAGTATTAATCCAGAAATAGCAGTGGCTTCAGGTGAAGCATTGTTTCTTCCAAAAGATAGAACCTACTTGACTTTCGAAGAAATGATCAAAGCAGAAGCTGCATTGCCAGCAGACAAGCGTATCGATTTTGTAACTATAGTGACTCCCAATTTTGCGCATTTTGCTCCAGCAAAAATGGCTTTGGAACATGGATTTAATGTGGTGATTGAAAAGCCCATTACTTTCTCTTTAGAAGAAGCGAAAGAATTAAAACAAATTTTAGACAAAACAGGCTTAACCCTTTGTTTAACACATACTTATTCAGGCTATCCTTTGGTAAAACAGATCAAAGCAATGATCAAAGAAGGACAATTGGGCAAAATCAGAAAAGTATGGGTAGAATATCCTCAAGGATGGTTAAGCAAACTATCTGAGAGAGAAGGAAATGCGCAAGCTGCTTGGAGAACCGATCCAAAAAAATCTGGAAAGAGCTCAGTAATGGGTGATATCGGAACACATGCTGCACATTTAGCTGAATATGTGACTGGTTCAAAGATTACAGATATCTGTGCCGAGTTGAATACCATGGTTGAAGGTAGAGTATTAGATGATGACGGAGCAGTGATGTTGAAATTTGACAATGGTGCTAAAGGAGTATTGATGGCATCACAGGTTGCTGCGGGAGAAGAAAACGGAATTAGAATAAGAGTATACGGAGAAAAAGGAGGTGTAGAATGGTATCAACACGAACCAAATACCTTGCTAGTAAAATGGTTAGAACAACCTACACAAATTTATAGAGCAGGTGGTAACAACGGACATTACTTATCTCCAATAGCTACACATAACTGTCGCACTCCAGCAGGACATCCTGAAGGATACTTAGAAGCATTCGCTAATATCTATCGCAATTTTGCTTTAACCTTAGGTTGTAAAATTGATGGTACCACTCCAACTGCAGAAATGTTAGACTTCCCAGGAATAGAAGATGGATTAAGAGGAATGGCATTCATTGATAATGTAGTGGCTTCTTCTCAATCAGATAAAAAATGGACACCTTACGTAATTTAATCGACGGCTACAATAAACAACAGGTTAAACAATAAACAATGACAACAGTAAAAGGACCAGCAATATTTTTAGCACAATTCATGGGTGACACAGCTCCTTTCAATACTTTAGAAAGTATTTGTAAATGGGCGGCATCATTGGGTTTCAAAGGAGTGCAAATTCCTAGTTGGGATGCAAGATGTATCGATTTGCAAAAAGCTGCAGAGAGTAAAACTTATGCAGATGAAATCAAAGGCATAGTAAATGCTGCTGGTTTAGAAATCACAGAATTGTCTACGCATTTGCAAGGACAATTAGTGGCAGTGCACCCAGCTTACGACGCACAGTTTGATGGATTTGCTCCAGCAGAAGTTCGTGGTAATGCAAAAGCAAGAACTGAATGGGCGGTGCAACAATTAAAATATGCAGCGAAAGCTTCTCAAAATTTAGGATTGAATGCGCATGCAACCTTTAGTGGATCCTTATTATGGCACACAGTGTATCCTTGGCCACAACGTCCTGCAGGATTAGTGGAAACAGGATTTACAGAATTAGCAAAAAGATGGATGCCAATCTTAAATGAATTTGATCAACACGGAGTTGATCTTTGTTATGAAATACATCCAGGTGAAGATTTACATGATGGCGTTTCTTATGAAATGTTTTTAGACAAAGTAAATCATCATAAAAGAGCTTGCTTATTATACGATCCATCTCACTTGGTATTACAATGCATGGATTATTTAGGATATATTGATGCTTACCACGAGCGCATTAAAATGTTTCACGTAAAAGATGCAGAGTTCAATCCATCTGCAAAACAAGGTGTGTATGGTGGTTATCAAAATTGGATAGATCGTGCTGGAAGATTCAGGTCTTTAGGCGATGGTCAAGTAGATTTTAAAAGCATCTTTAGCAAACTAGCTGCTTATGATTATAAAGGATGGGCAGTAATGGAATGGGAATGTTGCTTAAAGCATCCAGAAGTGGGTGCAGCTGAAGGAGCTGTGTTTATTCAAAATAATATAATCAAAGTGACAGAAAAAGCATTTGATGATTTTGCCAACACTGGTTCAGATGAAGCATTTAACAAAAAAATATTAGGTATTTAACAAATAAAAAACAACGATTATGAAAAAGGTTTTAGGAACAATGGCTGCAGTAATTATGTTAGCAGCATGTGGTGGATCAGAAACAAAGAAAACAGAAGAGACAGCAGCAGCTCCTGCAGCAACTGCATCAAACGATTTATCTGCTAACCCAGACTATACAAAAGGTTTAGCATTAGTAGCTGGAAGCGATTGTTTAACATGTCATAAGACTTCAGAAAAAAATATTGGACCAGCTTACAAAGATGTAGCTGCTAAATACGAGAACACAGAAGAGAACGTTAAGATGTTAGCAGAAAAAGTAATTAAAGGCGGAAGTGGTGTATGGGGTGCTGTACCAATGACTCCTCATCCTCAAATCAGCCAAGAAGATGCTGAAGCAATGGTTAAATACGTTTTATTATTAAAAAAATAGTAGCTTAGATACACACAAAAAACAACAACATGCAAAAACGATTGCTTGCACTAGTGTTATTATTTGCTTTTACGCAAATCAATGCACAAAAGAAAGAATGGATCTCTTTATTTGATGGCAAAACAACCAATGGTTGGCACACTTATGGTAAAGACGCTGTAGGCGAAGCTTGGAAAGTAGTAGATGGAACATTAATGCTTGACCCATCTCAGAAAGAAGGTTGGCAAATTAAAGGCGGAGGAGATATTGTTAGTAATGAAAGTTATGGTGATTTCCATTTACAATTAGAATGGAAAATTTCACCAAATGGAAATAGTGGTGTTATCTTCTTTGTGCAAGACGAACCAAAAAAGTACAATTACATTTGGTACACAGGACCAGAAATGCAAGTACTAGATAATGATGGCCACTCTGATGGAAAAATCATCAAACACAGAGCTGGAAATTTATACGATTTAGTTGCTGGAGTTGAAGGTGCAGTAAAGCCAGTGGGTGAATGGAACTTAGTGGATATCATTAATGAAAAAGGTACATTGACTTTAAAATTAAATGGTGTTACTACAGTGACTACAACCTTAGGTGACGATTCTTGGAGAAACTTAATCAAGAATAGTAAATTCTCAAAAGGTGAATCACCAGATTTCGGAAAAGTATTTACTGGACATATTGGATTGCAAGATCATGGCAACCAAGTATGGTATAGAAATATTCGTATCCAAAGATTATAATTTACATGATAGTAGATCATGAATCATTCATGCGTCAGGCCCTCGTGCAAGCACAGAGGGCCTTTGACGTTGATGAAGTTCCCGTTGGAGCAGTTGTAGTAATGCATGGAAAAATAATTGCCAAAGCATACAACCAAGTACAATTACTAAAAGACGTTACAGCGCATGCAGAAATTTTAGCCATCACAAGCGCATGCGAACAATTACAAGAAAAATATTTAACCGAAGCTACTTTATACGTTACAGTAGAACC
>CAZXWT010000002.1:0-9213 GCA_964644475.1 uncultured Sediminibacterium sp.
CCTAAATTAGGTATATCCATTGAAGATCTAGAAGAAGGGCATGGTGTAAAAATCAAAACAGTAAATAGTGGTTCTCCTGCCGAAAAAGCCGGTTTAAAAGTAGGTGATATTATTACTACTGTAGATAAGCATGAAGTAAAAGAAGTGAATGATATTAAATGGCAATATTTCGAAGCGGGACAAAACATTAAAGTTGGCATTATTAGAAATAAAGAAAACAAAATCATTGAGGTGAAAATCCCTAAAAAGATAAATTCTGCAGATTTATAGAATACAACTGTTCTCATTTGCTAGCCCTTCCATTTATTTGGAGGGGCTTTTTTATGCCAAAGGCTTATAAATTAGTACTTTTGTGCTATGGCAGATTTTAGTAAATATGAAGCAGTAATAGGATTGGAAATTCATGCTCAATTAGCCACTAATAGTAAATTATTTTGCGGTGATGCGACTAGTTTTGGAGCAGAACCTAACACACATATTAGTCCTATCACTATGGGGCATCCTGGAACGCTTCCTAAGACCAATACTAAAGCGGTAGAATATGCCATAAAAATGGGTATTGCATGTGAATCGGAAATTGAAAAAAATAATTATTTCGCAAGAAAAAATTATTTCTACCCAGACCTTCCAAAGGGATACCAGATTTCACAACATACAACACCCATTTGTGTTGGAGGAAGAGTGGCTATTCAATTGAATGGTCAAACATCTTATGTGCAATTAAATAGAATACACTTAGAAGAAGATGCAGGAAAAAGCATACACGATATTTCTCCAACAGACACTTGTATAGATTTAAATAGAGCTGGTACTCCATTAATTGAAATTGTAACAGAACCATGCATACATTCTGCAGAAGAAGCTTTTTTATATGTTACCGAAGTAAGAAAATTAGTAAGATGGTTAGGAGTATGTGATGGTAATATGGAAGAAGGAAGCTTAAGATGTGATGCCAATATTTCTGTGAGACTAAAAGGTGCAAGTGAATTAGGCACTAAAGTGGAAGTAAAAAATTTGAACTCCATAAGAAATATAAAAAAAGCTATTGAGTTTGAGATTGAAAGACTCATCAAACTAGTAGATGCTGGCGAAACCATTATTCAACAAACCAGAAGTTTTGATGCCAATAATGATACCACATTTGCTATAAGAGATAAAGAAGATGCCAATGATTATAGGTATTTTCCCGATCCGGACTTGGCTCCATTTCACTTAACTGAAGAATACATTGAATCGATCAAATCTACCCTACCCCTTTTACCTAATCAGTTAAAGCAAAAATGGAAAACAAGTTTAGGTCTATCAGATTACGATGTTGATCAAATCACCGAAAATAAAGAAGAAGCAGACTTTTATGCCCTTTGGATACAATCCACCAAGCATTATAAAGCAGCTGTGAATTGGATGCTGGGTCCAATTAGAGAATATCTAAATGAGTCAGGTAAATCTTACCAAGACATAACCAATAGCATTGAACAATTAAACGAATTACTTGAATTAGTCGAATCCAACCAATTGAGTTTCTCTAATGCAACAGGAAAAGTATTTAAAGGTATTATTGGTACAAATACCAAGGCAATTGATTTTGCTCAAACAAATCAACTTATTCAAAACAATTCATCAGATGTCATTGCAGAATGGGTGGATCAAGTATTAGCGGCAAATCCCGATAAAGTAGCTGAGTATAAAAAAGGTAAAAAAGGATTAATTGGTTTATTTGTTGGAGAAGTTAAAAAAATAAGCAAAGGTCAGGCCGATCCGAAATTAACCACACAATTAATAGAACAAAAATTAGCTCAATAAGCATATGAAAAATAAAATTGTACAGCTTTCTTTCTTGTTAATGATTATCATAATAAGTAGTTGTGGTAAAAAGAATCAAGAATTAAGATATAATGTAGCTGGCACTATACAAAACGCTACAGCACAAAAACTTTTATTACAAGAAGTACCTTATGGTGGTAAACCAATCATCACATTAGATTCTGTAAGTTTAAAAGAAGATGGCCAATTTAGCTTTGACTTTATTGCAAAAGAAGAAGGTATCTATAGAATCGCCACAGAAAAAGATTTGGAGATTTTGTTTATTAATGACGAAGAGAATATTCAAATTAATGCAGATGCCAATGACTACAATAGTTACCAAATTAAGGGATCAAAAAATAGTGAAGGCTTGCTGAAATTTTTAAAAGAATATAGACAAAAAGATTCTTCCATTTTTGCAACATTGTATAATTTGGACGCTTTGCAGAATCAAAAGGGCAAAGACAGTACCATTTACTGGCTGCAGAAACAAAAAACAGAAAAGATCAACAACTTAAATCAGTTCATTGAAAAAACTGTAGCAACTGAAACTAGTCCTGCATTTATATATTATGCATTGGGTTTAAGTATTAGATCAATGGAAGCAGCCCAGGTATTAGCTATGGCAAAAGTTGCTGCTGAAAGAACAAAAGCAACCCCATTGATCGATTTTGTAACGGTTTTAAGTGGACAAGTACAAGCAAATACCACTGCAGCACCAATAGAAATTGGACAAATGGCCCCAGAGATTGCTTTACAGGATGTAAATGGTAAAATAATTACACTAAGCAGTTTAAGAGGCAAATATGTATTGGTGGACTTTTGGGCAAGTTGGTGTGGACCTTGTAGAGGGGAAAACCCTAATGTGGTA
Organism: uncultured Sediminibacterium sp.; assembly: GCA_964644475.1. Classification (GTDB taxonomy): domain Bacteria; phylum Bacteroidota; class Bacteroidia; order Chitinophagales; family Chitinophagaceae; genus Sediminibacterium. The sequence goes on from CAZXWT010000002.1 coordinate 2,675, forward strand.
GCAAACTATGAAAAATACAAAAATAAAAATTTCACTGTATTAGGTGTTTCACTAGACGATGATAAAGCAAGTTGGTTAGATGCAATAAAAGCAGACCATTTAAACTGGCAACATATTAGTGATCTAAAAAAATGGGAAAGTATTGTAGTTAGCGCTTACCAAATAGAAGGCATCCCTTTTAATGTTTTAATAGATCCCACTGGAAAAATAATCGCTAAAGATTTAAGAGGACCAGCATTAGGCACTACATTAGAATCTTTATTGAAATAAATCAACATTAAATAATTTTGTCGAACAAAAAACCGCTTAAATTAAGCGGTTTTTTTATTGTCTTTAATAAATGTTTTTATCAATGCTGGTAACAAAACCAAATTAGTCAAAGTACTTACAACAAGGGTCAAAGAAGTTAACCATCCTAAAGCTTTAGTCCCACCAAAATCACTAAAGCAGAAAATAATAAAACCTGCAACCAAAACCATTGAAGTATAAATAATACTAATTCCGGTATGTCTTATGGTTTGAATTAGGGTCTGATTTACTTGATAATTCAAATGAGGTAATTCTTGTTTATAATTCACTAAGAATCGAATAGTCACATCAATCGCTATACCTAACGCAACACTAAATACCAAAACCGTAGAAGGCTTCAAAGCAACTCCCGTCCAACCCATAATTCCTGCAGTAATAAATAAAGGGATAATATTAGGAATTAAAGAACACATTAAAATAGGGAAAGACCTAAATAAGAAAATCATACATATTGCGATCAATAGAAATGCCCAAAATATAGATTCACCTAAACCTTTAATAATAAAATTACTCCCCTCTAAAAATGTAACACTACTTCCAGTAATCTCTACATGATATTTACTTGTATCAAACAAAGCCTTTGTAACACTATCCATCTTAGATAAAAATAATGGCAATTTTGCACTACCAATGTCTTTCATATTTACAGAGATACGAGTAGCTTTTTTGTCTTTGTCAATAAACTTATTTAATAATACTTCTGGCCCCTTAGTGTTACTTGTTTTTGTTGCTGAAGAATCTATCCCTGACTTAGGCGCTATATAGGGAGCTATAAAAGCCATTTCTGTACCAGTAGGTATTGCATAGGCCAAACTATCCCCGTCATAAAATGCTTGTTTAGCAAACTTAACACCTTCTAATAAACCTAATGGCTTGCCCAATTCAGGTTGCTCTTTTAAGAATGCATCTAGTTCATCTATTTTTTCTAAAGGTTTTAAACTTTTTGTAAGACCATTTTTCTTCTTACTATCAATTACAATCTCCAATGGCATAACGCCACCAGCATTTTGTTCAAACCATTTAAGGTCGGTATATAATTTGTCTTTTTTAGGCAAATCATCAACTATAAATGCTTCTTTCTTAATTTGAAGTAGGCCAAAAGAAGAAACAATCACCAAGACAATAGTAATACCAAAAACCCATTTTGTATGATCAAAAGTCCAACGTTCAATTTTCACTAATAATTTCTCCAAAGTCTTATTATCCAAGTATCGAACATGTTTTTCATTAGGCACCTCTAAATAAGACAATACTGGTGGTATAAAAAATAAACTAATAAAAAACAAAGCCATGATATTTAATCCAGATACCCATCCAAACTCTTTTAATAATGGACTCTTGGTTAATGCAAAAACAAAAAATCCTATAGCTGCAGTGATATTACAAAACAAAGTAACAATACCCATTCTTCCTACCATTTGAACAAGGGCTTTCTCTTTATCTCCTGTTTCTTTATAAGATGTATGGTATTTATTTAAGAAGTAAATACAATTAGGGATGCCTATAACAACAATCAATGGTGGAATCAAAGCCGTTAATAATGTAATTTTTTGTCCCAAAAGTACCATTGTACCAAAGCTCCAAATAACGCCCATTGCCACTACCATTAAACTCATTAACATAGCAGGCATAGATCTGAAGAATAACAACAAAGTAATGGCAGACAATAACAAAGAGCCAATCAAAAACCATAGCATCTCTTTTTTAATTCTATCAGCCATTATAGTTCTTATATAAGGCAACCCACTAACATGTAATTCATATTCTGTTGTCTTCTTAAAAACAGCCAACTTAGCTTCCAATGTTTTAATAATAGTTGTTCTTGCACCACTATTAATAGAATCTGGAATAAAGCTAATGGCCATTATATATGAGCTGCTGTCAGGGTTATATAATAGATTTTTATAAAAAGGAAGTGATTCAAATACTAACTTATCTGCTAATAATGCACTGTCACTAATATAAGGTGCATGAAAAATATTAGTTCCTTTAAATCTAAGATTAACAGTGTCTTTATTAATCGCATAAGCACTTGGAACACCTAAAACCTCTGTAACACCAGGAATAGTTTTGATGTCTTTTTGTAATTGAGCTAATGCATTAAAATTTTCTTGAGTAAATAGGTCTTTGGTTTGAAAACCCACCACCATGGTGGTTCCATCTACTCCAAATTGATGTACAAATTTTTTGTAAATACTAAAAGTAGGGTTGTCTTCTGGAATAGCTTTAGTGAATTCATAACTTAACTTAACTTGTACAGCATAATAACCCATCACAAGTGTAATAGCTGCTAATAAGATTAAGCTTGTTCTTCTGTATTGTAAAATTTTCTGTCCGAGACGATACCACATATTTATAAAATTAGATCACCCAAAAATACGCCATAACTTGCGTAAGAAGTCCAATGAAAAGGCCAAGTATTAATTCTTGTTTTGAATGATCACTAACAATCATTCGTGCACTCATCACTAAAGCCGTAATAATAATTACCAATAATGTCCAGATAGCATTATCAATTGAATAATGCAAGCCTACTAAAATTACAGCAGTTAATAAACCTCCTACCCCCATTGCATGCAAGCTTATCTTCATAAAATTATTGATGATTAAGCCTAATGCTGTTGCAATGAAAATTCCGAAATAAAAAAACTTAAGCGCTAAAGGTTGATCAGTAAAGTTTCTACTTAAATAATACATCCACCAATAAAAAAACATCGTAATCACATAAGGAATGATACGCTCTTTCTGTGTTCTTAAAAAAATACTTTCACTTAATTTTAGTCTCCACATTAAAAAAACAGCAAATGCTGGAAAAAATGCAGTCAACCAAAAAACACTGAATAAGCGTAATGTTAATTGCCACTCTGTAATACCCACAAATTCAAAAGGCAGTACTTGCATTAAATACAAGAAAAAATAGGTCGGGATAAATAATGGATGTAATATATAAGAAATAAAATTTCCAATATATCTCAACAAGGCGGGAGTGGTTTTTTCCATGTATTTTATTGGTAATAATTAAAGTTCTTTTCTAAGTCTTGCAACAGGAATGTTTAATAACTCCCTATATTTTGCAACAGTTCTTCTTGCAATATTGTAGCCTTTCTCTTGCAACAAGTCCGTTAAGTCGTCATCACTTAATGGTTTATGCTTATCTTCTGCTTCTATCAATTCTGCTAGAATTGCTTTAACTTCTTTTGTACTTACTTCTTCTCCACTATCAGTAGTGAGCGATTCACTGAAGAAATACTTTAATAAATAAGTGCCAAATTCTGTCTGAACATATTTACTATTGGCAACTCTACTAACTGTAGAGACATCTAGTTTTGTTTTTGCAGCGATATCTTTTAAAATCATTGGCTTTAACTGAGTGGTATCTCCACTAAAAAAGAACGCTTCTTGATGTTCTATGATGGCATTCATGGTAAGTAATAAAGTTTGCTGTCTTTGCAAAATCATTTCAATAAACCATTTAGCGGCATCAATTTTTTGCTTTATAAAAAACACAGCTTCTTTCTGTGCTTTATCTTGTTTTTTACCCCCCTCGTATTCTTTTAACATCATCTTGTAATCATCACTAATAATTAAAGGAGGTGCGTTTCTGCTATTTAAAGAAAGTTCTAATTTGTTATTGTTAATTAAAACAGTAAAATCAGGAATGATATACATTTCTGCTTCGTTGTTACTCACCGTATCTGCACCTGGCTTAGGGTTTAAAGTAACAATTTGATGCAAGACTTCTTTCATTGTAGCATCATCTAAATGCAGACTTTTCTGTATTTTGTCGTAATGTTTTCGTGTAAACTCGTCGAAATATTTTTCTAAAATAGAGATAGCCATTTTTAATACATCTACTTTTTCATTCTCCTCTAACTTTCTTCTTAATTGAATCAGCAAGCATTCTTGTAAATTTCTAGCAGCAATACCTGCTGGTTCAAATTTCTGAATTAAGTTTAAAACTTCTTCAATCTGCTTTTCTTCTACCCACATGCTTTGTTTAAAAGCTAAATCATCTGCAATAGATTGCAAAGCTCTTCTTAGATATCCGTCATCATCCAAGCTACCAATAATTTGTTCAGCAATTTTAAAAGGAGTTTCTTCCAAATCAAGCATGCTTAATTGATCCATTAAGAGATCATTTAAACTTGATTCGGCCTTAATAGGAATTACTTTGTCGTTATCTAGTTCTGGATAGTAATCATCCTTGGTCTTGTAATCAGCTATATCACCATCATCGTCATAATTATACTCACTAATCTCCTCGTTGCTCATTTCATATTCATCTACTGGTATAGCTTCTTCTTCTTGCAAGTCATTTATGAGATCGTCATTAGTGTCTTCTCCTAATTCGTTTTCTAATAACTCGGAGTTTAACTCTAAAGCAGGATTTTCTTCCAATTCTTCTTTAACCCTTTGTTCAATCTGAGCAGAAGGTATTTGCAACAGCTTCATCAACTGAATTTGTTGTGGTGACAACCTTTGAAGTTGTCTTTGTTGCATGGACTGCCCTAGTGACATAGTTTAAATAAAGTTAGGAAAGTGCTTCTTTCAAGACTTTTAAAAATTGTGTTCCTTTGGCATGCACTTGCTCCTCAGTCCAAACTAAACTAATAGCTGTAGAAACGCATCTACTCATGATCGCATCACTTGCCTTGAATTCTACTGTTTGTAATTTTTTAAGCGCAATTTGCTGAGCATCATTTAATGCATATAAGCTTTGAACATTTTTTAAATGATCCCACTTTTTAATATAATGCCAGTTATTAGCAAACCAATAAAAATTACCTGCAAAAATACCGGCAGCTTTTAATGCTTCAATCGCTTTTTCTGTTTGAGCTTGAGAAGGTAAAAACCAAGATAAGAAACTTCCACTATCTCCTGATGGATCTGGCACTACTCTAAAGCTAATGCCAGGAACTTGTTCCATATAGGATCTTAAAATCTGATTATGCTTTCTTTGAATTGCTAAAAAAGTATCCAACTTTCTTATTTGTGCCAAACCAACAGCAGCATGTAATTCACTTATTCTAAAATTATAACCTAAGAAAGGATGTAAATCCGCTCCTCTATCCACTCCTAAATGATCATGCCCATGATCTGTGAATGCATCACACTTTGTGTATACATTTTGATCATTAGTCATCACCACACCTCCTTCTCCACAAGTAATTGTTTTCACAAAATCGAAAGAGAAAGTTCCTGCATGTCCTATTGTGCCTAAATGTTTTCCTTTATAAGTGCCGCCAATACTTTGACAAGCATCTTCTAATAATATTAGTTGATGTTCATCACAAATTGCTTTTAAAGCATCTAAATCTGCCATGCTACCACACATATGTACTGGCATTATGCATTTAGTCTTTGGCGTAATGGCTGCTTTCACAGCTTTTGGATCCAATGTCAAACTTTCATCTATATCTACCAATACTGGAACTGCACCCATGCTTAAAACCGCTTCAAAACTTGCCACAAAGGTAAAAGCAGGCATAATCACTTCATCTCCTGCACCAATACCTAGTGCTGCCATTGCAGTAGTTAAAGCTGCAGTACCACTTGAGGTTAATTGTGCGTATCCAGTTCCAAAAGTGCTACAAATAGCCGCTTCTAACTCCTTGGATTTCCAGATACCTTTACGTGGACCGTCGAATCCATAGCGCATTAAAATACCTGTTTCCAAGACATCGTTTACTTCTTTTCTTTCTTCTTCGCCAAAAAATTCAAAACCGGGCATAAGCTTGATTTTTAATGATAAACAAAGGTAGTTTAAAAAATGAAAATTGAGGGTTTTTCAGTAATTTGCGCCAGTAAAAAAACGAAATAGAACTTTATGGAATACAACAACTTAATGGCTGTTTCTGGCCTGTCTGGATTATTCGAAATGGTAACTAGTAAAAATGATGGCGCCATTGCAAAATCTTTAGAAACTGGGGCTACTCAATTTATAAGTTCTAGAGTACATCAATTTTCTCATTTAGAAAGCATTGAAGTATATACAACACATGATAATGTATTTTTAGCAGAGGTATTTATTGCAATGGGTAAATCAAAAGAGGCTATTCCTAGCGAGAAAGACCCAAAAGCTGTAACTGCATACTTTAAAAAAGTATTCCCAAAGATGGACTTTGAGCGTGTTTACCCAAGTGATATGAAGAAAATGGTAAAATGGTTTGGTCAATTAAAGGCCAACAATATTGAGCCCGTTCTTCCAACTGATGACGAAACTGAAGAAG
>CAZXWT010000002.1:9313-21681 GCA_964644475.1 uncultured Sediminibacterium sp.
AAATAAATATAAAAGCTTATCCAAATAGGGTAAGCTTTTTTATTATCCTTAAATTGCAATTACAAAGAAGGACTTATGAAAAAAATGCTGTTTATACTACTTGTTTTAACAAGTTGTCAAATTACATTGGATGCTCAAACACGTGCAGAAAAAAAATGGGTAAAACACCAGTTTAAGTCTTTAAGCTTGGACGAAAAAATTGCACAACTAATGGTGCTTAGAGCACATAGTAATTGGGATGCAAAAAAAATAGACTCCTTGGCCGAATTAATTAAACAGTATAATATTGGTGGACTTTGTTTTTTTCAAGGTGGACCTATTAGACAAGCTATTCAAACCAATAATTATCAGCGAATTGCTAAAACACCCTTACTGATTACCATCGATGCCGAATGGGGACTTGGTATGCGATTAGACAGTGTAGATATGTTCCCAAGACAACTTTCATTAGGGGCAATGCCCAATAAGCAGTTAGTTTATGAAATGGGAGCAGCCATTGCAGCACAGTGCAAGCGCTTAGGTATACAAGTTAATTATGCGCCAGATATTGACATCAATAATAATCCAGCCAATCCAGTGATCAATGATAGAAGTTTTGGACAAAATAAAAAGACTGTCATTGACTATGGCATTGCTTATATGAAAGGATTACAAGACAATGGCATCATGGCAACAGCAAAACATTTTCCGGGTCATGGCGATGTTAGTGTAGATTCACATAAAGATATTCCTGTTGTTAATAAAACCAGAGCAGAATTAGACAGTTTGGAACTAGCCCCTTTCAAAGCTTTAATCAATGCTGGAATTGAATCAGTCATGGTGGCTCATTTATCAGTACCTGCTATAGATAATGCAGATAAGCGTCCAACATCTTTGTCAGCAAAAGCCGTGAATGGAGTGCTTAAAAATGAATTAGGATTCAAAGGCATCAGTGTAACAGATGCTTTAGATATGAAAGCAATTAGTAATTATTATCCTGAGGGAGAAGCCAATGTTCAAGCTATATTGGCGGGAAATGATATGTTGTGTTTGCCTGGAGATATTGGACAATCTATTAAAAAAGTAAAGGAAGCCATTTCAGAAGGGAGATTAACAGTGAAAGATATTGATACAAGGGTTAAAAAAGTTTTAAGTGCAAAATATAGATATGGATTAAGTCAAGTGAAATTAATTGACACAAATAATATCATTGCAGATTTAAATCAATCTGTTGTTTCTCTAAAAACTGCAATGGCAAAACAATCTCTTACCTATGTTAATGCCAACCAAAGAACAATTATAAAAAAAGGACAAAAAATTGCTTACCTAGTGCTTAATTCAAATAAAGCTAATGCAATAAGTAATGCACTTAGCATTGGATATGAGGCTAGTGTTTATTTTTCAGATGGATCAGACAGCAATGCTTTGAAAAATATTGAACAGCAATTAACAAGCTATGATCAAGTAATTGTGGGCTTACACAATTACAATAGAAGGCCGGCAAATCATTTTGAAATTCCTTCTAACCTCATTCAGTTTCTAAAAAGACCTGGACATGAAAATTGGACACATATCATATTAGGTAACCCATATGCAGTTGCAGAATTTCCTAATATTCATAATATATTATTTGCATACGAAGACAATGCTCAAACACAAAATGCGGTTTTACAATGGTTAGAAGGGGCTATTGAAGCAGTTGGTGTACTTCCTGTAACTGTTACAGACCAATTCACTTATGGTACCGGACACTCCCTACCATCCACTACAAAAACAGCAATTCAACAACAAGCTGTGACTGGAATTCAAATAGAAAAATTGGCAGCAATAGACTCTTTAGTGGCTGATGCTATTCAAAAAAAAGCGATTCCAGGCTGTCAGGTTTTAGTAGCAAAGAATAATCAAATTGTTTTTAATAAATCTTATGGAACTATCGCTGGAGAAGGAACCGCAGCAGTTACTAACCAAACTTATTATGATCTTGCATCCGTAACTAAAGTAAGTGCTACCACAGTATCCATCATGAAATTAGTGGAAGAAGGCAAAGTGGATATTGACAAAACCATCGGAGATTATTTACCTTGGGTGAAAGGAAATGCAAAAGCAACCATTACCTTAAGAGATTTATTATTACACCAAGCTGGCCTGTATCCCTATATAAAATTTTATGAGCGACTATTAAATGCGGATGGTAGTTTAAATAGCCAATTGGTGACCAATTCCCCTGATGCAACACATCAGCAAATGATTTCTCCGAATAAATTTTTAGCTAATTACTGGATTGATACAATTCAACAACAAATTTTAAGAAGCCCAGTTACAGCAAGCGGAAAATATATATACAGTGATAATGATTTTATATTTCTTGGGAATATTGTAGAAAAAGTTACTGGTATGAATTTGCATGAGTATGCAACAAAGGTTTTCTATCAACCTTTAGCAATGAGTAGTACTGGTTTTTTGCCATTACAAAGAACAAGTTTAAATAATATTGCAGCAACAGAATTGGATAACTATTTTAGAAAAGAATTAGTTCAAGGCACAGTTCATGATGAAGGCGCTTCTACAATGGGAGGAATTGCAGGACATGCTGGGCTATTCAGTAATGCTACTGATTTAGCTAAATTATATTTAATGTTATTGAATAATGGAAGCTATGAAGGCAAACAATATTTACAGCCTGCTACTATACAAACTTATACATCCTATAACAGCGCTATAAGTAGAAGAGGTCTTGGTTTTGATAAGCCTGAGAAAGATAATAAAAACTTGAAAGAGCCTTATCCAAGTAAAAGTGTTTCTCCAAGTACTTTTGGACATACTGGTTTTACAGGCACTTGTGTTTGGGCAGACCCAGAACATCAATTATTATATATCTTCTTATCTAATAGGGTTTTCCCAACAAGAGATAATAAAGCATTTAGCAGTTTAAACTTGAGACCTAATATTCAAGAAGTAATCTATAGTGCATTATTATAAAATGAGAATTACGCTCTTTATATGTTTTAGTTTAATCATGCATTCAATTTATGCACAAAATGAAATTGGTGCCATTGGATCATGGAGAGAGCATTATAATAATTCAAACATTACTCAAGCAGTCAGAGGAGATCGAATATATTTGGCTGCCAAAAATCAATTAATTGCATATAATGAAAGTAATGGGCAAATAGAATATATTGGCAAATCAAGTGGTTTGCACGAAATAGGTATTCAAAAAATTGCATGGGATTCAAAAACTGAGCAATTGTTAGTTGCTTATACAAATAGTGCGATTGATATCGTAAAAAGAGACCAAGTATATTTAATCAATGATATCAAAACAACAACTCTTTATAACAATAAACAAATAAACAATATAAAAATAGCTAATGGTTTAGCTTTTATTGAAACCGCATTTGGCATTGTTGTAATTGATCTTTTAAGACATGAGATAAAAGAAACATGGCAGAACAAAGATCTAGCCCAAGTAGAAAATAAATATCAATTAAGTAACATAAATAATACTGCTTCTATACCTTTTCAAACCGACAGTATAAAGGGAATTGCCATTGCTCCTAATTTAAATAAATGGATTGCATTAGGAGGTCCTAAAAAACCAACTATAGGAATAGCTTCTGCAAATAGTCAACAAATGATCTTCCCTTTTTCAAATCAAAAAAATGGATTTGCTAGTTATTCAGAAAATGGCTGGACAAATTATTTTTCTTTACAAAATAATTTCATCCCTATAATAGACTATAGTGTCAATCATCCTAGTGAACCAATTTTCTGGTTGTCTAATTCTAATACTATATATAGTTTTGATGGCAATCAAATACAATTAGTTCAAGAGAGTCCTATTGGTAAAATAAAAAATATTACATTTTCCAAAAACGGTAATGGCTGGATATTAAATGATCAAAAGGGATTAAATTTTATACAAAAAAATAATACCAAAGCGTATTCATTTCCAACTGGATTTACAATCAATGGTATTGTTCAATTAATAGCGAATCAACAAGAACAAGTTTGGATAGCAAGTCCTTCTCTACAAGGTGTATTTATATTTCAATCAGACAATTATTTTAATACAAGTACTTGGGTGCAAAAAACAACAGGCACCAATAATGGAAATCTTCCAAGTAATAAAGTAACAAGTATTATAGAAGACAAGATCGGAGCTATATGGGTAGGAACAGATAATGGAATTGGCATATTTAATTGCGGAGATATAAGCAAAGAGGCCTGCAATGCTTATTTACCCATTGTACAAAACAACGGATTTAATGCATATTTATTTCAAAAAGAAACCATTAATTGCATTACTGTGGATGCTGCAAATAGAAAATGGGTAGGCACCAACAATGGTGCTTGGCTAGTCAGTCAAGATGGACTTAGTATAATCGAACATTTTACAAAAGATAATAGCCCCTTGCCAACAGACAGTATTAGTCAAATAATTATTGAGCCGAATAACGGTGAAGTATTCTTTCAAACCAGTCAAGAATTAGTAAGTTATAGAGGAACTGCCACAAAAGAAGCTACACATCAAAAAGATTTATTCATTTATCCCAACCCGGTTCCACCCAATTATGATGGACAAATTAGTATCAAGAATCTAGTAGAAAATGCCAATGTGAAAATCACTGATATCAATGGAAAATTAGTTTTTCAAACAAGAGCATTGGGCGGACAAGCTATTTGGAACGGAAAAACATACGAAGGCAAACATGTTGCCACAGGAATTTATTTAGTATTTGTTAGAGATGATATAGGAAATGAAAAAGGGGTTGGTAAAATAATGATTACCAAAGGTTATTAATAAAAACTAGTCCTTGGTCATTTCAAAATTTTTGAAAGCTTTGAACTTCCAAGTGCCTTGATCTCCCTCAACCACCCTATACATTATCTGCCTTACCTTATTAGTAGGCTTCTTAATCGCAGTATCAGTTTCGTACACTGGGAATTTTCTAAATAAAATACCTTCTACTAACTTATATTCATCTCCTCCTCTATACCCTTTACTCAACACCATATCATTAGTGATGTCAGGGAAATAAATAGGCATCAAACTTTCATTATTTTTAGAACTAACACTTAGGATTGATGGCTTACTATCTTTATCTAAAAAATAAATCAAAATATCTGGAAAACCATCTAAGTTTAAATCATCAATTTCAGAACCAGTCACCCTACCCTTTAGTTCAAAAGAAACCTCTCTAGCTTCTTGTTTAAAACCAATTGGTCTAATATTTAAAATATTGCGATCCACTTGTTTGTTAAAACAAGAAATTCTATAACCTGCTTTACCAATTTTAAGAGTACTATCGTATTTACTCACTACAAATTGACTATTAGCAGTAAAAGTCATTAAAATAAAAGTCAAAAATAAAGGGTAACGCATATTTTATTTTTATGATTCAAAGTTAATAGAATAGTTTTGATTTACCATTAATCCAATACAAATGTCATTTGAAATTCAGATAACAAAGCTTAACCATTTTGAACAGATAAGTCTTATTGATACCAGCAATGGGAACCGAATAAGTATCTGCACTAAAGGTGGTTTATTAAATGAATGGATAGTGAGTGGAAAGAAATCCATCATCAATAGCAACGACTTTTCCAAGGGCTGGGGTAATTTTGAAATGAATGGATTCAAAAGTGGTAAAATGAGCCCTTTCTCCTGTAGGTTAGAAAATGGAACATTTAAACACTTAGATCAAACCTATACAATTGAAAAATTTTATTTAGGAGAACATGCTTTACATGGTATTCTTTATGACGCAGTGTATTCAGTCGCATCAACACAAGTAAATGACAATAGCGCATCGGCCATTTTAGAATATCAATACAAAGGGACAGACAAAGGTTATCCATTTCCCTATAGGATTCAACTAGAGTGGATACTTCAAGACAATCATTCGGTTTCTGTAAAAACAACTATCACTAATCATCATGACCAACCTATTCCTATAATGGATGGATGGCATCCTTATTTTACACTAGGTGCTAAAGTGAATGATTATAAATTACAATTCAAGAATAAAGGTAAAATTGAATACAATCAAAATTTGCTACCTACTGGTAAAATACTAGAAGACAATACATTTAATGAAAGTATTCAAATTGGCGAATTGCACTTAGATGATTGCTGGTTAATAGACGATCAATCACCTAGCTGCTCTATTCAATATGAAAAAGAAAAAATAATTGTTACACCAATTAGCAATTACCCTTATTTACAAGTGTATACACCAGATGACAGAAAGAGTATCGCCATTGAAAATTTAAGTGCAGCACCAAATTGTTTTAAAAATAAAATGGGGCTCCATATAGTGAAGCCCCATGAATCTTGGGTATTAGCTACAAGCTATCAATATTTTAAAGATTAACTACAGCAGTAATGCTAATCTCTATATTTACATTACGAGGTAAGGTTTTTACAGCTACTGTTTCTCTAGCAGGATAATCTTTAGAAAAATAAGAGCCATACACTTCATTCACTTGCGCAAACAAGCTCATATCACTTAAGAAGATGGTTGTTTTAACTACATGAGCAAAAGTTAATTCAGCTGCTTCTAAAATTGATTTAATATTTTCCATGACTTGCTTTGTTTCAGAAGCAATATCAGACAATACCAATTCACCTGTTTTAGGGTCAAAAGCCACTTGACCACTTGCAAATAAAAAACCATTTGCAATAACTGCTTGACTATAAGGACCTATTGGAGTAGGCACTTTTTTGGATTCGATGATCTGTTTTGACATAATAATTGATTAAGAATTGCAATTTCTTGTTTTTCTATCACTTGACCAACCTATTTTTGCAAAACAATTAAAGATAGTGCCCAAATTACTGCATATAGATACTACCGGAGAAGAAGCCTTGATTGGGCTCAGTTTTGATAATAAAATCATAACTGAGGTAAAAAATATCGAAACCCAAAACCATGCTGGCTTTGTTCAAACAACCATTCAAGCAATATGCAAAGAACATGCATTTGATTTAACTCAATTAGATGCAATTGTAGTTACCCTTGGCCCAGGAAGTTATACGGGGATGCGCGTAGGTTTGGCAAGTGCTAAAGGAATTGCTTATGCTTTAGACAAACCCTTGATAGGCTTATCCAGTTTAGCTTTATTAGCAAAAGCAGGTAAAAAACAATTACCTAATGCAGCAAATGCATCTTATAGGTTATTTAGCATGATTGATGCAAGAAGAATGGAAGTTTTTGGAGCTATTTATGATCATGAAGAAAATGCATTAACAACAGAACAAGCTATCATCTTAGACAAAGATTACTTACTGAATTTAAGTAAAGAAGGTACTATATATTGTATTGGTTCTGGCGTTTCAAAAGCCAGTCAACTGGTTGAAAATGAGCAGCTGCAGTTTTTAAATACCCATTATAGCGTCAATGAGATGGTTCAAATGGGATTGGAGAAATGGCACTCAGGTAAATTTGAGGATCTAGCCTATGTTGGTCCGACTTATATTAAGGAATTCTATAGTATTCCTCCAAAATCTGCCTTATAATTTGAACCCTTTTAGGTTTTTAAGCTGGTTTTACCAATTAAGAAAATAAATCATATATATATGATAATAAATTGTTATGTCTAGTTTTATTGATGTAACTTTGTAGGGCAATTTTAGTTTTAAACCCCCAATCAAGAATTGTCATGAACCAATCTTTACCCCAATTGCAACTTGCCAATGGCAAGGAGCCGCTCAAAGTAGATCTATTGCACAGCAAAAAAGCTGCCATGATCTTAAGAGCACTAAACCACAAATTACGTCAACAAATTTTAAAGCTAATTGACGAGCATCAAAAGATGACCGTTACTGAGATTTACGTAAAATTGAGATTAGAACAATCTGTAGCTTCACAACACTTAGCCATTTTAAGAAGAGCTGGTATTGTTGTAACTATCCGCGAAGGAAAATTTATTTTTTACCTAGTGGATTATACAAGATTAGAACAAGTAAATCAATTTGTTGAACAACTAGTGGGTTAATTTTATTTGATGTTATTATCTATTGAACAATTTCAGAAGGTCATTGAAGAAAATGAAGTGTTTATTTTAGACACTAGACCACTCGAAGATCTAATTACAGGTTATATCCCTAATGCAATTCATGCACCTAAACATCAATTAGGCAAATTAATTGCAATGGGCTTTCTGCAATTAGAAAGTCCTATTGTGATTATTGCGCCAACAGGTGCAGAAGAAGAGGCAGATATTTTATTTAGAAAACTTGGCTTTACCAATTATAAAGGAGTTTTGATAAATGGGTATGATGCTTGGATTGAAGCTGGCAATAAAATGGATATTTTAATAGACGTAGACATAGATGAATTAGCGATGGATATTCCATTTGATGAGTTCTTGATGGTACTAGATATTAGAGAAGAAGAAAGGTACCATCAAGGGCATATCAAAAATTCATTAAATATTCCATTGGTTGATTTAGCCGATCCTGGTAGCATGTCTGAACTAGACGAACATTTCAATATATATATTCTCAGCGATAATGGAGAAGACGCAAGCATAGCGGCAACTTTATTAAAGAAAGAAGGAATTCATAATAATAGAATTGTCAACGGAGGATGGGAAGCTGTTCAAGAAATGAAGGATTCATTTACAATTTTAACTTCAAAAGCACCTCCTAAAGCCGAAGATAATTAAGAAACTAATAATGCAGCATGTTTGCTTGCATCATATTCATACTTAAATCTTCTGTGACTCCATAAATAATTAGCTGGTTCTAATTTAATTTTTTCTTCCAAGAGTTTAACATACATCGCTGTTAATTCTCCTTCTTTATACACCTTAGGAGTAGTGGTCATTAAGGTATACTCCATATGATAATACCCTCTTTTGGTACTATAAAAATGTACAAATACCTGTGCTGTATTATTTAAAATAGCTCCCTTTTCAGGCCCTTTCACAAAAGGGGTATTTCTTCCAAAAAAAGGCACCCAAAATGCTTTCATCGGATTACTTGGATTTTGATCTGCCGCCAAAGCCATTGCATAAGGGCCCTTATTAGCATATTGATGAAACTGCGTTTTAAATTGAGTTGCGGCAATCATAATACTTCCAAACCTAGAACGCATATTCAATATTAACTTATTGAAAAAACCATTACTTAATGGCATATACACTGCGATAAAAGGATACTTACCATATTTTGCTACACCCCAATTAGCATACTCCCAATTAAAAAAATGTCCAGCCATAATTTGTACGTTTTGGCCAGTAGCATACAATTCATTTAAAACTTCTACATTACTTGTAAATCGTTTTTCATAAGACGCAGTAGAAATAGAAATAAACTTAATTGTTTCTAAAAAAGAATCGGTGAATTTTTTATAAAATGCTGAGGCAATTTTTTTTCTTTCTTGCTCTGACTTCTCTGGAAATGCAATAGCTAAATTCTTTGCCACCACATCTACCCTATACTTTACTACATGTTGTAAAATAAATGCAAAAAAATCACTAATCATGTAAAACACACGCCATGGCAAAAGCGACAATAAATAAAAAAAAGCGTAAAAAATATAATACATGTTCGTAATGATTAATGTGGGTCTACCCAAGCGTTATGCTCTTTTAGTAATAGAATCAATTCATCGACTGCAATAGCGCTGTCAATATTACGCTTCATCACTTCCTTTCCTTTGTATAAAGTGATCTTGCCAACGCCACTTCCCACATATCCAAAATCTGCATCAGCCATTTCTCCTGGACCATTTACAATACAACCCATAATAGCTATTTTCAACCCTTTTAAATGATGGGTAACTTTTCTGATTTTAGCAGTGGTTTCTTGCAATTCAAATAAAGTTCTACCGCAACTTGGGCAAGAGATATATTCAGTTTTAGATATTCTTGTTCTTGTAGCTTGTAAAATACCAAAAGCAGTTGCATTTAAAAACTGCTCTACTGTTTTATTTTGAATATAATTTCTTCCAGAAACATTGCTGAAATTTTGAGTAGCAGCAGTATATGCTTCTGAAGTTAATCCTAAACAAATTCCATCACCCAAGCCATCCAAGAATAATGCACCTGTTTCGGTAGCATAGTGTATCAAATGCTCATCAATGGTAGACCAATTACTATCTGTCACTAATATAACAGGAGTACTAATATTCAAATCCATTAATCTAATCATCATTCTCCTTACAGCAGACATGGCAAATTGAACAGTACTACTAATACAAAATACTACTGTTGGATCTTTAGCCAATGTCAATAATTGTTCATCAGCAATAGAAACATTAGTTGAATAAGCATCTAAAGCCACAAAATTGATAGTACTACTTTTATTTGGGGCAGCTAAATATTCTGCTGAATCAAATAATGGCAAGTGCTTTTGTTCTCCTGCTACTGGTTTAAAAGTATTTGCGTTTTGTATAATTCTTAATGTACCAGGTAAATCAAAACCGATTGTTAAATCACCAACAAAAACATAATCAGCTGCAGCATCTGCTATACTCCATTTATCAGTACTTTCATTATATGTGTAGCCAATACTAGTTAAAGCTGCTCTATCAATAAGGCTAAGCTTGCTTAAATCTGCTACTACTACAGGTACTTGCTGATGTCCAATGTTTTCAACAGCATGAGTATTTCTTCTTTTATATTCAAATGGGCTATAAGGCAATTTGTCAACAGAAGGAATGCTTAAGCTATTGACAATTTGACCATTGTATCTTTTAACGATATCCCTACATACAGGAATTTCTAATTCAGGGTCTTCTGTAAGGCTTACTCTTATGGTATCTCCAATACCATCTTCCAATAATGTTCCAATACCAATCGCACTTTTAATTCTTCCATCTTCTCCATCTCCTGCTTCTGTTACGCCCAAGTGTAATGGATAAGATTCTCCAAATTCATTTTGCATTTGCTGTATTAATAATCTATATGCCTGAACCATCACCTGAGGATTACTAGATTTCATACTCAAGATTATTTGATGATAATCCAAGCTTCTAGCAATTCTTAAAAACTCCATAGCACTCTCTACCATACCAATAGCAGTATCTCCGTATCTGCTCATAATCCTATCACTTAAAGATCCATGATTGGTACCGATTCTCATAGCAGTACCATGCTCTTTACAAATCAACACTAATGGAGTAAATTTTTCTCTAATACGTTCTATCTCTTCTATGTATTCCTCATCAGTATAATCAATTTGTTCAAATTTTTTCTTGTCTACATAATTTCCTGGATTCACTCTTACTTTCTCTACAATTTTTGCAGCAATCTCTGCAGCATTTGGAGTAAAATGAATATCTGCAACCAATGGTGTATCATATCCTTTTTCTCTTAATACAGCTTTTATCAAAGCAAGATTCTCTGCTTCTTTTTTACTAGGTGCAGTAATTCGAACCAATTCTGCACCCGCTTCAATACATTTGATCACCTGAGCTACCGTCTTATCTGTATCCATCGTATCGGTAGTCGTCATAGTTTGAACTCTTATTGGATGTCCACCACCAATAATTAAATTACCCACTTTGACTTCGCGAGTAACAAACCTTTTATAATTAGTTAAAGAGTTACAGTAGTATTGCATATGTTCTTTAATAAAAATTGAATATTAACGCGTTCCTTTTAAAAACCCTTGTTGTAATAAAATAGCTTTTAACACATTGATGTTTTTATTCAATAGGTTCTCTGAATTTAAAGATTGAGTAGATAATACAAAGAAATAAACATGCTTATTTTCTTCTACATAACCTAATACCCAACTTTGCTTTCCTTCACTAGTAGCAACATAACTTAATTTATAACTAGCATTGTCTTCTTTTAGAATCATTTTTTTCAAAATATCCTGAGAACGCTTTTGAAAATACAACTGGTTAAAATATAATTTTTTAATTAATCCTAATTGTTCATCTGGTGTAATTTTTAATGAGTTGTCTAACCAAAACTTTTCCATATTGGCACTAACTATTCCTTTTCCATAATGCAATGAGTCTATCACTTTCAATAAAGTAGGTCTACCAATTTGTTGAATCAGATTTTGATAAGCCGAAGTAGAATCAAAACTTAACCATGTACTTGTATTATTGGTTATAATGCCTTTTTCAACTGCAACCATTGCTGGCAAAAGAAAAAAGCTATTCAAAGGTGCAACAGCAGAATCTTTGTAAGCTGCTAAATTATGAATAGTGAATTGCTCGGTTCCATTATCTAAGAGTGCGAAACTACCATACAAACCAGCACTATCTAAAATTTTTCCAATGGCAGCATCAGATTGAACATTGTTGGGGCTACATGCCGAAATAAGGCCCAAAAAACTAATAAAAAAGACAGCTTTAAGTTTCATAAGATGATTATTCATTTCAGCAACAAAATTACCATTTAATCACAATAAAAAGCCCCGA
>CAZXWT010000002.1:21781-25484 GCA_964644475.1 uncultured Sediminibacterium sp.
TCTCCTCTTTGAACAGAGCTATCAAATACTTCACCTGTAATTAAAGTGCCATGATAATGACATCTTACTGTACTCTTTAAAGTTGGTTTTTCGGTACCAGTGCCTTCTTTAAGAATTAGATATTGTAAACCACTTGTTAATTTAACAACACCTGGTTTTTTAGCATTCTCCTCTAAAAATGCTTTTCCTGCAGCTCTATTAGCTGCGATTTTTTCGTTCATCATTTTATCTTGGTAGTTTTTAATACATACGTCTAATAAGCTATCTGGAATGACAGAAGCAGTCTTTACACCTGCTTTAAATCCTTGTTCAAAAATAGCCATGTTAATTTCCTGTAAGCCCTGTCCTTTCATACTTTGAGCAATTCTATAACCCAAAGCATAAGAAGCACTATCCTTGGTGTTTTTCATTGCTTGAGCAGCTGTATAAGTTATAGCCAACTTTGGGTTAGTTACTGTAGTAGTTTTCTTTGTCTGAGCATTTGCAAATATTGTTACTACTAGCCCTACAATCAATAATCCTTTTTTCATACAATAATTTCTATCGGTTAATTAATTTATTTAATTGCTTTTCTACTTTTTCAATAGGCATCAAAGCTACTACTTTCTTCATTTCTTTTGCTACTTCTTCATTACAAAGGTTACCAATACTTCCTTCATGAGTGTGTGCTACCTGCGTTGAATAAGTAAAATTACCTGCCTCAATAGATAAACCAACTTGCTTGTAAGCATCTCTGAAAGGCATTCCATTGTTCACTAACTTGTTTACTTCTTCCACACTAAATAAATATTGATACTTAGCGTCTTCTAGTAAATTTTTCTTCACCTCCATATTTTGAATCATTAAACCTGCCATTTCAATACAAGATCTTAATTGATTGAACGCCGGAAACAAGTGCTCTTTTAATAATTGTAAATCACGATGATAACCAGAAGGCAAATTAGTAGTCATCATCATAATTTCATTAGGCAAAGCTTTAATTCTGTTACAATGAGACCTGATTAATTCAAATACATCCGGGTTCTTTTTATGAGGCATGATACTAGAACCTGTCGTTAACTCTTCAGGGAAACTAATGAACCCGAAATTTTGATTCAAAAATAAACAGGCATCCATGCTAAGTCTAGACAAGGTATCAGCAATATTAGCCATAGCACTTGCTGTAACACGTTCGGCCTTGCCTCTTCCCATTTGGGCATAGACAACATTATAATTCAAAGTTTCAAAACCAAGTAATTCGGTTGTTCTAGTTCTATTAATAGGGAAAGAAGAACCATACCCAGCTGCAGAACCTAATGGGTTCTTATTCACTACAGTGAAAGCAGCTTGTAACATGGTCATATCGTCTACCAAGCTCTCCCCATAAGCACCTAACCATAATCCAAAAGAAGAAGGCATAGCCAATTGTAAATGTGTGTAGCCTGGCAATAAATCATTTTTATGTGCTTCACTTTTAGATTGCAATAATTCAAAAAAATCTTGAACAGATTGACTCAACAAAATAATTTCTGCCCTTAAGAATAATTTTAAATCCACTAAAACTTGATCGTTCCTGCTTCTTGCACTATGTATTTTTTTACCAATATCCCCCAATTTTTGGGTTAATAAAATTTCTACTTGTGAATGAATATCTTCTACACCTGGCTCTAAAGAGAAATTGCCAGATTCAATAGTTTCGTAAATTTCAATTAATGCGTTTTTTAATTGTATCTGTTCTTCTGCAGTCAACAACCCTACTTCAGCCAACATGGTTGTATGTGCAATAGAACCAAGCACATCATATGCGGCAAGATATAGATCCATCGATTGATCGTTTCCGATAGTAAATTTTTCTACTGATGTAGCAACCTTACTGTTTTTTTGCCAAAGCTTACTCATGATGTAAAAATAGTTGAAAGTAATTGTATATAAGTTAAAACACCTTCCTCGATCTCATTTAAAAAGATAAACTCATCTGCAGTATGACTTCTTGCAGAATCACCAGGTCCCATTTTTAATGCGGGGAAAGGCATTAATGCTTTGTCAGAAGTTGTTACCGAGCCATAATACCCTTTACCCAAACTTAGTCCAGCCTTCACTACTACATGATCTAATGCAATACCAGAAGATCTTAGTCTTAAGCTTCTAGGCTTTACTGTTGATTTGATATTTGCTTGTATAGTTGCTAATATTTCTTCAAAACTATATAATTCATTCACTCTTACATCTACTACCATTTTACAAGTAGATGGAACAACATTATGTGCTTTATTATCTGTTTCAATAACTGTAACAGTCATTTTAACTGCACCCAATAAATCGGATACTTTATCAAATTGATAGGTTTTAAACCATTCAATATCTGGTAAAATTTTATATAAAGCATTCTCGCCTTCTTCTCTAGCAGCATGGCCAGCAACACCAGATGCTTCTACATCCAAGACCATTAATCCTCTCTCTGCAATGGCCATTTCTAATAGAGTTGGTTCTCCAACAATTCCAAAGTCAATTGTAGGAACTTCTTTTAATACCAATTCAACGCCATTGATACCAGAAATTTCTTCTTCAGCAGAAGCAATTAGAACAATATTATAAGGAAGGTCGGTTCGATCAAAGAAATATAAAAAACATGCTATCAAGCTTACCAGGCAACCTCCAGCATCATTACTTCCTAATCCAAATAATTTTCCGTCTTTCTCTATTGGACTAAACGGATCTAATGTATAGCCTTTATTTGGCTTAACAGTATCGTGATGTGAGTTTAACAATAAAGTTGGCTTACGCTCATCATAATGCAAATTGGTTGCCCAAATATTATTTTGAATCCTATTGGTTTTTACCGAATGTGTTTGTAAGAATGTTTCGATAATTGAAGCAGTACTTTCTTCTTCTTTACTAAATGAAGATGTAGCAATTAAGTTTTTTAATAATTGTTTTGCTTCTTGTTGAAGCGATTCTATATTTTGTATATTTATTTTATTGGTCATGATTGGGTGATTGTTGTGCCAGAAGCACCATTAATTAATTCATTCATTTTTTCTGCTTTACCAATGATAACAGAAGCCACTCCGTTATCTAATGCTAAAAACGCATTGTCAATCTTGGGGAGCATACCTTCGAAAATAACTTTCTCCTCTTTTAATTCTTGGTATCTCGGTCGATTGATATGTTGAATGACTGAACTGGGTTCATTTACATCTAACAAAACGCCCTCTTTTTCAAATCCATAAATCAAATGCACTTTATATTTAGTAGACATTGCAGTAGCAATAGTCTGTGCAATAGTATCTGCATTGGTATTGAATAATTGACCCTTTCCATCATGCGTGATTGGCGCAATTACTAAACTCGTATTTTGCTGTAACAAATTGTCAATCATCTCAACATTCACCTCATCGACCTCTCCAACATATCCATAGTCAATGGATGGATGTTTTCGTTTATGCGCCTTAATTAAATTTGCATCTACGCCAGTCAAACCCATTGCTTGTTTGCCCATGGATTGCAACTCGGCAACAATATTTTTATTGATTAATCCAGCATACACCATGGTCACAATTTTCAATGTTGCCGCATCCGTGATTCTTCTACCTTCGACCATTTCTTGTTCAATACCCAAATCCTTGGCCAATTGAGTAGCCACTTTACCTCCACCATGTACTAAAATTGCTCTTGCATTGATTGCAGAGAACTCCTTTAAGCATTCAGTTAATAATGCAGGATT
>CAZXWT010000002.1:25584-42011 GCA_964644475.1 uncultured Sediminibacterium sp.
CTTCGCCCCATGCATTCATCCATTGACTAAAGCTGTTCGCCACGCATTGAGGAATTGATTTAATATGAGGTGCCCAGGTTAGTACCACTTTTGGTCGCTTATTTTGTAATGTACTATTCTGAGTTATAGTCTCCTGAATAGTAATAATATCTGTTAATGATTGTAGTGGATGTAAAGTCGCCGACTCTAAACTCACTACTGGAACTCCTGCATATTGAATAAATTGATTAATTATTTTCTCACTATAATCATCCCCTTTATTCACTAAGCCAGGAAAAGTCCTTATGCATAAAATGTCAAAATAATTACCCAAAATGGGGGCAGCATCTTTAATATGTTCCACTGTAGTACCATTCATTATAGCGCCTTCTGTAAATTCTAAAGCCCATCCTTCTTTATCTACATTAAATACTATTGGCTCCATGCCTAAATTTTGCGCAGCTACTTGAGTACTTAATCTTGTTCTTAAACTTGGATTTAAAAAAAGTAATCCAATTCTTTTATTAGCACCTAACTGTTTATCTAAAAAAGGATTAGACTTATAGTTCAATGCTTTTTGAACCAAAGCATTAATATCTATTACATCATTTGCACTTATAAACTGTTTCATCTTTCCTTTATCTATTTTTTTGTTGTAAATACGCTATAGCGTCCTGCATTCCTTTTAAAAATAAATCAATATCGCTTTTAGTAATTGCCAAAGAAGGAAGCAATCTAATTACATTAGGTTTCGCTTCTCCGGTAAAAATTTTGAATTCATTTAATAAAACTTTTCTAAGATCTTCTAAACCTTCTTCCATTTCAAAGCCAATCATTAGACCTTTTCCTCTCACAGCTTTAACACCTTTTATTGCTTTCAAAGCATTTATCAAATATTCACCCTGCACTTGTGCATTATGTATTAAGTTTTCTTTTTGCATTACTTCAATTACCCCTAATGCAGCAGCACATGCTAATGGGTTGCCACCAAATGTGGTGCCTAGCATGCCGAATTTTGCTGGAATATGTGGTGCAATTAAAATGGCACCAATTGGAAAACCATTCCCCATGCCCTTAGCCATAGAGTAAATATCTGCATTCACTCCAGCAAAATCATGTGAAAAGAATTTGCCAGATCTGCCATAACCACATTGCACACTGTCAGCGATATATACTGCGCCGTATTGATCACATTGCTTTCTAATGGCTTGTAAAAATGCATCAGAAGCTTCATGAATTCCCGCTACACCTTGAATCCCCTCTACTATGACTGCTGCAATATCTTTTCCAATTGTTGCAAAACATGTTTCTAATGCTGCTATATCATTCAATGCTAAAAAGATAATATTATCAGTCTCATTTACTGGCGCTACAATACTTGGATTGTCAGTTGCAGCAACTGCCAGTGAAGTTCTTCCGTGAAAAGATTTTTTAAACGCAATGATTTTTTTTCTTCCAGTATGAAAAGAAGCTAATTTCAAAGCATTCTCATTCGCTTCAGCACCACTATTACACAAGAATAATTGAAAATCTTTTTTACCACTAATGTCATTAATGGCTTTAGCTAATGCTGACTGTATCGGCATGATCACAGAATTAGAATAAAATGCAATAGAATGCAATTGATCTTCTATTCTTTTTACCCAATGAGGGTTTGTATGACCAATGCTAATTACAGCATGACCTCCATACATGTCTAAATACTCCTGTCCTTTATCATCCCAAACCCTAGATCCTAATGCTTTAGTAATTGCTATTGGGTTTAGAGGATATACATTGAATAATGACATGATATAAATTTTTTAATGGATACTAAAAATAATTGGCTTTGATTTTTAATCCCGTTGTTTCTTCAAGACCAAAAATTAGATTCATATTGTGAACCGCTTGACCCACTGCACCTTTTAATAAATTGTCTATAACGGAGTGAATAGCGATTTTATTTCCTTGTTGTTCTATATGAATTAAACATTTATTGGTATTCACTACTTGTTTTAAATCTATATTCAATTTCGAAACAAAAGTGAAAGCATGGTCGGCATAAAAATGATTGTATAAATCATAAACAGCTTCGATGCTTAAATCTGTTGTAATAACAGAAGTCACAAAAATTCCTCTTGTAAAATCACCTCTCCAAGGAACAAAGTTCACTACTGCATTGGAATTGCCTTGTAATAAAGAAAGGCTTTGATGAATCTCGTTAATATGTTGATGATTCAATGTTTTATAAGCACCAATATTATTCGCTCTCCAACTAAAATGACTTGTAGAAGATAAACCTTGACCTGCGCCAGTGGAACCAGTGATGCCTGTAGTGTATACATCCTGTAACAAGCCTTTAGCAGCCAAAGGCAATAATCCTAATTGAATAGCAGTTGCAAAACATCCTGGATTGGCGATGGCAGTTGCAGATTTAATTTTATCTTTTTGTAATTCTGGTAGCCCATATACAAAATTCCTCTCGTCCAAAGTAGCCGTACTGGCTAATCTGAAATCTTGAGAAAGGTCAATTATTTTAATACTTGAGTTGATCTTGTTAGATGCTAAAAACTTTTTAGCATCTCCATGTCCAACACATAAAAACAACACATCTATTGCTTGATTTATTTCACTAGCAAAAACCAAATCAGTATCTCCTAGTAAATCGGTATGCACTTTACTCACTAATTCTCCTGCATTACTAGTGCTATGCACAAAACTAATATTTGCATTAGGATGGCGTAATAATACACGTAGTAATTCTCCACCTGTATAACCAGCACCACCAACAATTCCAATATTAATTTTTTGCATTTGAATTAGATTTAAAATTATTTCTTGTTAGACTCTTTTACATGATGGTAAATGCCTGTTTGATTACCAAATATTTTGGTAAACCCTCTTACATCAGCACCTGTCCATCCCGTATTCATCTCGCCATACTTACCAAATTTGGCACTCATTAAATCATTCTCAGATTCAATGCCAATAATTTGAAAACGATATGGATTTAATTGAATAAATACATCTCCAGTAACCTGGTCTTGTGAACTAATTAAGTAAGCTTCAATATCTCTCATTACTGGATCTAATATTTGCCCCTCATGCAACCAGTTACCATAGAAAGACGCTAATTGATCTTTCCAAGACAATTGCCATTTTGTTAAGACATGTTTTTCTAAAGCATGATGTGCTTTTAAAATAACCATTGGTGCTGCAGCTTCAAAACCTACACGTCCTTTAATACCGATAATGGTATCACCCACATGTATATCTCTACCAATACCATATGCACCCGCTATAGATTGTATAAATTGAATTGCTTCAGTTGGATGAGCAAATGTTTTCCCATTTACTTTTTTGATTTCTCCTTTCTCAAAGCTAATCACCATTTCTTCAGAAGCACCTTCTTTGGTCATAGGTGTTGGCCATGCAGATTCAGGTAACATACCTTTTGAATTCAAAGTCTCTTTACCTCCTACACTTGTTCCCCATAATCCTTTATTGATTGAATAGGCTGCTTTTTCAAAATTCATATTCACGCCTTTTTCCTTCAAATATTCAATCTCTGCTTCTCTACTTAATTGTAAATCTCTAATCGGTGTTAAAATTTCAATGCCAGGAATCATTATCTGGAAAATCATATCAAAACGTACTTGATCATTACCAGCTCCAGTACTACCATGTGCAACTAATTTTGCTCCTACTTTTTTTACATGCTCTGCAATATGTAATGCTTGACTTAAACGCTCAGCACTAACACTCAATGGATAAGTATTATTTTTTAATACATTGCCATAAACCAAATATTTAATAATGCTATCATAGTATCCTTTCACTGCATTTACTGTGGTATGTGTTTTAACACCCAATGCATAAGCGTGTGCTTCAACTTTTTTCAATTCTTCTTCTGAGAAGCCGCCAGTATTTACAATAACACTATGCACTTCAAGACCCTTATCTTCTGTTAAGTATTTTACACAAAATGTGGTATCTAATCCACCACTAAATCCTAATACAACTTTCTCCATAATATTATTTTTTACTAAACCAATTCAAAATATTAAAACCTTTTTTCTGAGATGCTTGTTTGGCATCAGATTGTGCTTTATCCAAAATTTCATTCGGATCAAATAACATCGCAGTACACATGCAATTTTTTCTATCCTTACTCATTAAAATTTCATAATTCACACAGCTCTTACAACCTGCCCAAAATTCTTCATCGTCGGTTAATTCACTATAAGTAACTGGCTCGTAACCTAGCTCACTGTTAATTTTCATCACAGCCAATCCAGTAGTTAAACCAAAAATTTTAGAATTGGGATACTTCTCTCTTGACAATTGAAAAATGGTTTGTTTGATTTTTTTTGCAATACCACTTTTTCTAAATGGAGGAGATACAATCAAACCACTATTTGCCACAAACTGACCATGTTGCCATGCTTCAATATAACAAAAGCCTACCCAGGTTCCATCTTCTGTATGTGCAATAACAGACTTTCCTTCTTCAATTTTCTTAGCTACATATTCAGGACTACGTTTAGCAATACCTGTACCTCTTGCTTTTGCAGAGGATTCCATTTCATCAGTAATGGCCTTAGCATAAGAAACGTCGCCACTATGGGCTACACGAACTATTATTTTCTGTTCCAATAATCAATAAAATTTAAAAAAAATGACACTTCTGGCGTTGAATGCAATTTCCGGGGATTTTTCCACTGATAGGGGCAATTGCCAACTGCTCGTCCTATCAGAATCCACGTCGCGGTGACTGTGGCAACCTAATGGGGTTGTTCAAAACAGGTACAGCTGCTGTATAAGCAGTAGTCATTAAGATATGTAAGTTTGCCTGTTTCATTGTCTAATCCTATAAAAGAATCTAGGTGTAAAAGTATAAAATAAAATAGACAAATAAGTCATAATTGCCAATAAATAGCCCAAAATATGAATGACTGTTAGCATTTACTATTCGGAACTAGTTGTAATTTTACCTAAATAACACTTGAATTATGAAAAATCTATTCAAATTAAGTCTAGTTGTTGCTGGTTTATTCAGCATGGCAGCTTGTGGAAGCAACCAACAAGAAAAAGCAAACACCACCGATACAGCAACAACAATGCAACAAGATACTACCGCTGTACCAGTATATACTGCAGCAATGGTGGATAACAAAAAAGATCCTACTTGTGGCATGCCAGTGACAGCAGGTATTAGTGATACTGCACATTACGAAAACAAAGTGTTAGGATTTTGTTCTACAGAATGTAAAAATGAATTCTTAAAGAATCCGAAAGCAAATTTAGCAGCGGCTGAGTTAAAATAATTACGAGAATAGATAGTTGATATCTTCTTTGGTCAAAGACTTAACAAATCCTTCTTCATCGGAAATTAATTCTTTTGCCAAAGATCTTTTTCTATCCTGAAGTTTAAGGATTTTGTCTTCCACTGTATCATTACAAATCATACGGTAAGCAAAAATATTTTTTGTCTGACCGATACGATGCGTTCTGTCAATTGCTTGTTGTTCAACAGCTGGATTCCACCAAGGATCAACAATATATACATAATCTGCAGCGGTCAAGTTTAAACCCACACCACCGGCTTTTAAAGAAATCAAGAACACTCTACATTTTGGATCATTTTGAAAACGATCAATTGCTCTTTCTCTTTCTTGAATAGTGCTTGAACCATCAAAATATTCAAAATCTATTCCTAATTTAATCAATTCTTCTTTGATCAATCCTAACATGCCTAAGAATTGAGAGAAGACCAATGCTTTATGATCACCAATATTTTCTACAATCTCTCTTGTTAGTTCTGTTAATTTAACTGATTCATTTGGGTAAGATTCATCTTTAATAATAGCAGGGCTATCACAAATCTGACGCAACTTCATCAAACCTTGCAAAATAGATAATTGAGATTTTTGTAAGCCCTTTTCTTCTACCATTCCTAAAAGCTTATCCCTATAATCGTTTCTATAGGCTTCGTAAATTTTTCTTTGTGCCGCTCCCATCTCACAATACAATACCATTTCTTGCTTTTCAGGCAAATCCTTTGCCACTTGTTCTTTGGTACGTCTTAAAATAAAAGGGAATACAAATTTTCTCAAATGTTCTTTCTGTTCTTGCTCATCGAATTTGTCAATAGGCATAGAAAAATTATGCTTAAAGAATTCTACAGATCCCAACATGCCAGGATTCAAGAAATTCATCTGAGCATAAATATCAAAAGTATTGTTTTGTAATGGCGTACCACTCAAACATAACCTATTAGTAGCTTTTAATAAAGAAGCTGCCTTGGTCACTTTGCTGGTCGGATTTTTAATAGCTTGACTTTCATCCAAAATCACATAATCAAATTCCAATTCTGCAAACATCTTAATATCACTTCTTAATGTACCATAAGTAGTTATAATCACTTCTACTTCCTTGTTCACTAATTGTGTTTTATTTCTACTACCTCCATGATGAATTTGGAAACTTAACGAAGGTGTAAATTTCTTCAATTCATTTTGCCAGTTAAACATCAAACTGGTTGGACAAACCACCAGCGCAAACAAAGTCCCATTCTTTTCTTTTAAATGTTGTAAAAAAGACAATGTTTGAATGGTCTTACCCAAACCCATATCATCTGCTAAAATACCACCCCATTGTACATCATGTAAATAATTCAACCATTGGAATCCACTTACCTGATAAGGTCTTAGTGTATCACTCAAATGTGCAGGTGGATCAATAGAGGCAATGGTATATTTTTCTCTAATATTCTCGTATTTACCTTCTAGTTGGAATATTAATTCTGTTTCATCTCTTTGCTGATATAATTCGTCAATAACAGAAAAATGATACTTGCTTAATTTCAAATTATCAGTCTTCCCTTCTCCCACTTTAAACAACAAAGAATATTTCTGTATCCACTCTTCTGGCAAAACACCTAAACTTCCATCTTTTAGTGGAATATATTGTTGCTTATTCGTCAACATGTTTTTGATGTCTTGTACAGAAACCTTTTGATCTCCAAAAGAAATTTCCACTTTAGCATCAAACCAATCTGTATTGCTGCTGATATATAATCTAGTAGCAGGTTTTGCTGTATTAAATTTGTATTGCTTTAAAGATTCTGTTCCGAACAAAGGAATCTGCCTTTCTCTTAATGTATCAATAAATAAGAAAAACCAATTATTCTTTAATACTTCAGAACCTTTCAATGCTAAAACATTCCCTTCATTAGGTCTTACAAAACCAGAATGCAATTGTTCTATCACTAGCATTAATTGCCTTTCAGCTGCAAAATTTCTTTCAAGAATAATAATCTTATCACCTTCTTGCTGAATTACGCTTGCATTGTCATCTTTGTTTACAATTATATTCTGATAAACAAATAATGGTTCAAAGAATAAGAAATCATTACTCTCTCTTAAAAATATCTGAAGACTAGGTTCAATACCTTTTAACTTTTCTTGAACAACATTATCAAACTCTACCACATATTGTTTCGCCAATGGTAATAAAGTGCTTTGCAAATAAGCTGACCAATCTTCAAAAGCAACTTCTTGATATCCGTTTGGCAAGAAACGTTCCACCCACATTAAATCCTCTTTGGTTTTCCAATGATACCATTCGTGATGATATTGGAAAACATAATGTGACAGGGACTGGTTGTCTTCGATTCCCATTTTACCAGCGCTCAAATTTACCTGTGCATATACCATGTATTTATCTTCCAACTTCTCTACTTTAAAAGAAGGTTGAATAGGCTGATACACTAAATCCGCCTTTTGCAGATTAGCAGTGGTAAATGGCTTATTATTGGGAATGAAAAAACTAAATGGATGTTCCGATAAGTCTCTCCAAACTTTCTCAATTTTGGGTTGCAAGTATTCTTGCATTAATTCTTTGGTTTCTTCAGGCAAACTTGCTTCGTCTGCATGTAAGATGGTATCCCAAAAACCTTGAAAAGGCGAATTCTTATTTAAGAATTTAGCCATCTCTGCAGGTTGTAATTTTCTAACTAATTGTAAAAGGATTTTATCCTCTTCATTCATCAAAGAAGGTGTGACCAATTTAGCTAAATCTACTTTCTCTACTTTACCAATAAATGAAGTTCCTTCCTCATTCACTTCTCCTTTAATAATATTAAAACTAATATATGGATAACTAGTAGTGTCTTCTTGAATAACCAATCCAAATCTATGAGTAATCTTATCTACTTTCGGTTCTTGAATATCAATATCTGCAATGGGAAGTGACTTAGCAATGCTAGGACGTTTTACGCCACTGTCGTTATTTATTCTCTGTATTGAATTATCCAGTACTTTTAGAAAAGGCTTGCCATCTTGATAAGTGAATTCAAATTTATTCTCTAAATTATCTTTTAAAGAATAGCCATATAAAGCCAACAATTTATTCTTTTCCCTATCCCAGTTTCTGATAGAATCAAAATAGTCGGCTCCTTTTAATTGAAACAATAATAATAAAAGCATTGTTTTGTGTAAACAAAGCGGATAAGCTGTTTCAGAAAGGCAATCACAAGATGTATCAAAAAATCTTTCTTCATTTTTTTGGATGATAATATGATGCGTCTTTCCATTATAATCCACTTCTGCCTCTACCCTTTCATTTTCGCTCAATAAGATATGTGGTCTTATAGTCTTTAAAGTACTTTCTGCTTTCTCAAAAGTTTCCTTAGAACAAAGCATCTTAATCATCTTAAGATCTAAATTTTTTGTTCTTAGTAATGTATGGGTAGTTTTATAAGCCTCCGATTGGTATTCCAACATATTTTTATCCATTAAATCTTGGATAAAAAACAAAGCAGCTGCTTTATGCCTACAAACCTCTGATAAATTATATGGACAACCGCATCTTAATGATAAAGTAGCCGGATTCTTAAAGTTCTCAATAGTCACTTTGTAAAAAGTACTATAGCCATCATCTTTAACGCGGCAATTGATTGAGCCCAATAATGGATCGAACTTCACCAATTCGATATTTTTCAAGGCAAAAATGCGCTTGCCTCTTCTAATCACTTCTTCAGTGCCGTAACTGTATATATGTTTAACTAAATAGGGTAATGCCATAATAAATACAAATTACCCTTCAAAAAGGGCAATTTGCAAATGTACAACATTGTGGGCTATTTTAAGTCAATCAATGCTCCATTCTTGAAAATGGGTAAAGAAGGGGCCACATCCTTTGAAACACAGTATTGCATGTCTTCCTCAAGACCATAAGCCGCCAAACGATGCCAATGTGTTAAGGTTTTAATATAATTAGGCATATCATTTTTATGCATATTATATAATTGATTGGCCATATAACTACTATCGCAATGTATAGTAAATTGATCTTTAATTTCTTCTATCACAGCACCAGCGAATAAGGTATCTTCAATATTAAATCTGTTTTTCCAACCAGAACAACCTAAAATAACATTAGCATTTTGTTCTTTTAAAAAGTTAACCACTTTTGTCAAATTAGGAAATGAGCCTGTTATAACTTCTTTGGCACCTTGTTTTAATGCCATATGCAATAATTTGGTACCATTGGTAGTGGTGATCACCAAGGTTTTATTTTCAATAAAAGATCTTGGATATTCAGAGGGAGAATTACCATAAGATAAACCTGGAATAATTTTACCATCTCTTTCACCAGCAGTAATTCCACCTGTTTGCTTACCCATTTCAATACACAATTCTGCAGAATCCACTGGGATAATTTTAGAAGCACCATTATACAAAGCTGTTGCCATTGTTGAAGTTGCTCTAAAAACATCTATGATTACCACTATTGAATCATGAACTTCATATAAGTCTAATAATTGTGGCGTTAAAATAGTATGTAAACTTGGTTTCTTTTTTGCTTCACTCATAGCCGCAAAGATACAACAAGACTCATTTTTTCTTCAATTAAATTTTTTCTTTTGCTTTACTTAATAATAAAATTTCCGAAATCACAATTTCAGTAGTGGCTCTCTTTATCTCATTTTTGTCAGTATATGATTTATTGACAATTCTTCCCTCAATGGCAATTTCAGAACCTTTAAAAAGATATTGCTCTGCATAATCTGCCAATTTCGACCAAGCAACTAAATTAAACCATTGTGTTTCGTCTACCCATTCTCCTTTTGCATTTTTATACCTGTCATTCACGGCTATACTAATATTAGCCAATTTTTTTTCTGATTCGAAAATTTTAATTTCTGGCGCTGCACCTAAATGTCCAATCAATTGAACTTTGTTTTTAATCGCTTTCATATTGTAATTATTTTATTGAATCACAAAAATGAAAGAAAGGATCACACAAAATCAAAGTAATTATCTATACAAAAAATGGGGGCTTTTGCCCCCATTGTATATGCGTTTAATTTTAGTAATTACTTAAAGGGGAATTTCACCACTTGCGCTTTTACTAAAGTATTTCTAATATCTATAAATATTTCTGTTCCAATCTTAGCATGCTCGATTGCAACATAACCCAATCCAATGGCCTTCCCTAAACTTGGGGCTTGTGTACCAGAAGTAACTGTTCCAATGGCATTGCCACTAGCATCTTTAATAATATAATGATGACGAGGAATTCCTCTATCAATCATTTCAAATCCTACTAATTTTTTTGCAACACCATTTTCTTTCTGCGCTTTGATATTTGCTGAATTGGTGAATTCTTTAGTGAACTTTGTAATCCATCCCAAACCTGCTTCAATAGGACTAGTGGTATCATCAATATCATTACCATATAAACAAAAGCCCATTTCTAATCTCAATGTATCTCGTGCACCTAATCCAATAGGTTGGATACCAAACTCGGCACCTAATTCAAATAATGCATCCCAAACCTTTGAAGCATTATCATTGATGTCTTCAAAATAAATTTCCACTCCTCCAGCACCTGTGTACCCAGTAGCGCTAATCAATACATTATCAATGCCCAATAATTTACCTTTTGCAAAGCTATAGTAAGGCATATTTAAGACATCTATATCTGTCATTTTTTGTACTATCTGAGTGGCTTTTGGACCTTGTACCGCCAATAATGCAGTTTTAGCACTGATGTTAATCATTTCTACACCCTTGGTATTATAACTACTAATCCAGTTCCAATCTTTTTCAATATTGGAAGCATTCACTACCAACATATACACTTTGTTCTTTTCTACACAGTACACCAATAAGTCATCTACAATACCACCAGTAGTATTGGGCAAGCAACTATACTGAGCTTTTCCATCTTCTAAAACAGATGCATCATTGCTTGTAACACGTTGAATCAAATCCAAAGCATCTGGACCTCTTAAAATAAATTCACCCATATGACTTACATCAAACACACCAGCCGCATTTCTTACAGCAGCATGTTCTACATTAATACCTGTATAACTAATTGGCATATTATAACCAGCAAAAGGAGCCATTTTTGCACCTAGTGCTAAATGCTTCGCTGTAAATGGGGTATTTAAGATTTCACTCATCATTTAAAATTTGTTCAAATGTACATAAAAAACGCCCCCTCTGCAAGAGAAGGGGCGTAATCATCTTAACTAAAACCTAAAAAATCTAATAAGTAAACCTTTCCAATACCCAATGTAAGTCGGTCATCTTATTCACCATTGTAGGAATGGTAGAAGATTTTGTATTTGAAGAGTTCATTGAACTATTTATAGTAATTTTTTGAGTAGATTTTTTGATATCTTTTTTTTGTTGATCCAAAGCTTTATCAATTTTTTCCAACTCTTTCAATTTGTCTTCTCTAGATTTTTGTAAATTATTTTCAAGCGCTTCTCTTTCTTTTTTCAACTCTTCTAATCTTTGTTCCATTTCATCTGGATCATCATTGTTGTTATTGAAGTTTTCTTCAGCATCATCATCACGCTTGATTTTTTCTAAACCAGTTTCTGTCATTTTATATTCTACACCACGCTCATAAGAAAAAGATTCATTATCCCAAGGTTCATTCCATTCGTCATACCAATCATTATCATCAGTGATTCTATCAAATGTTTCCGTATGCATTCCTTTACCATTGATGCGAACATTGGTTTGAGACCAACCCTTATTAGTAATCTTGATACGCTTACCAACTGGCACAGCGATGGTCATGATAATATGTTGGTTTCTGAATTTATCTTTTTTATTAATAGCGATTCCTCTATCTAAGTATATCAAACTATCTTGTTGTGTTAAATCAAAATTAATTTTATTTGCCAACTCGTTAGCTTCTTGAATAGTTTTGCCATTACTTAATTTCACCACTTTCACCTGAAAACTATCTGTTTTAGATTGTACAATTCTAATACGTAAATTTCTTACAAACACCGTATCATCATCAGCATAATTATCAAATGGACTTATTTGAAACCAGTGGTTTTCATAATATTTCATTTTTGGTGAAGCTGTGATTTCTAAATAATTGACTGCAGGGTTTGACAAGGTAATAGCTTGTTCTTCAGGTACATTATGTTTTGAAAAACTGTGCCCTAAACTACTTCCAAAATAGAATAGAGTTATCCAACCCAATACCCATAATGCTACAAAACTTGATCTTACCCAAATATTGGCTTTCTTATAGCCTGCTAGTTTTCTAACAACTGCTGCAACAATTCCTAAAATGGGTACCCAAACAAAAAATAATAAAGTTAGCACCACTGACCAAGTTTGTGCACCATCTTCTAATAAGAATTTTCTAAGTGGCATTACTGCAGTTGCTGCTACGCCAATTCCAAATAAAGCAGCCAATAGAGAAATTCCTACTATTCCTAAAATGAAGTATACAAATGCTTTAATGCAAATGGTGATAACTCTTCCTACAAAATGAAAGCAACCTCTATTTTTTTCATATTGCTCTGCATCACCTTCACTTCTTCTTTCTGCTCTTGCATCTTTTCTTTCTGCTCTAGATTTTCTAGAGAAATCACTACCCCAGCTTTGAGCTCTTTTACTAAAACCTTCCATATCATTTTGAATGGTATTCTTAATACTATTCAAATCTACTTTCTCTCCTACCATCTCTAATTTATCTGCACTTGTTCTTGCTTCTGGTATCACCAACCATAAAACAATATATACAAACACAGATCCTGGACTAAATGTAATGTCTAGGAAATTAGGGAAATCTGGTGCGTCCCAAAATTGGAACAAGTGCATATGTCTAAAATTAAACACAAAACGAATAAAAGGGATCAAGAATAAAATTCTGATGATCCATACTTGAATACCAAAATATTTTGACAAACCTGCTGCAACACCACCAATCACTTTATTTTCAATATCTCTAAATAATCTTTTTTTAACACCTCCAACTTCTTTAATAGAAGAGCTTGGTACAGCAATCCATAAAATTAAATAGCCTAAAATATTTACGCCAATTAAAAAGATCCAAAGTATTCTTACTAACAATGGTTCCACTCCAAAATAATTGGCAATACCACTACAAACACCCCCTAATACTTTATTATGTTCGTCACGATATAAACGTTTTGGTCTAGAAGAAGTCCATTGTTGACCTTCATTTGCTGAACTATCATAAGAGGTATTTGAAGAAGAAGATTGAGCTTCAAAACCATCCTGTGCTTCAAAATCTTCTGGACGACCAATACTTGCAATAATTAAATCAATATCGTCTTCAGTTATACAAACTGCACCTTTCTTCAAACGATCTTCACATAATTCAGCAACACGACATTCAATATCGTTGATGATTTCGTCTTTACCTTCTTCTTTATCAAAATAAGTTCGAAGGGTTTCAATATAGTTTTTTAAATTCTCATAAGCCATCTCTTCAATTGGAAGAATACGACCTTGGAAATTAATGTTGATTACTTTTTTCATGATCATTTATTTATTCAGCAGCAGTTGCTTCGTTAATAATGGGGTTTTCTTTAGGAGCAATGATGGTTTCAACAGCAGTTGCCATTTCTTTCCATGTAGTATGTAAAACCTTATAGGCTTGTTCCCCTTCTTCGGTCATCACAAAATATTTTCTAGGAGGACCACTTACACTTTCAACCCAGCGGTAATTTAATAAACCCGCATTTTTTAAACGAGTTAATAAGGGATACAAAGTTCCTTCTAGAATATGCATATTGGCCGCTTTCATTTGCTCAACAATATCACTAGGATAAACTTCGCCTTGTTGAATGATGGACAATATGCAAAACTCCAAAACGCCCTTGCGCATCTGACTCTGTGTGTTTTGAATATCCATAATTATAATTTATACCACAAAGCTAAGAGAATTTAAGGTACTATGCATCACATAGTACCAAGTTTTTTATAGTTCTATAAAATAAAAAATCCTAAACTATTGAAAAACAATAATTTAGTATTAAAAAATATTTTTAAAACTAGAACCTAGTAGACTACTAACTCATAAAAATCCTCTTCTTTTAGGTATTTATTGGCTAAATCCTGAAGGGTTTTAGGCTCAATTGACCTCACTGTTTGGATAGTATTGTAAAAATAGGCCTCCGTTAAGCCATTTAAGATATAAGTCTTCCATCTTCCAATAATCTGAAATGGACCATCTAAATCACCCAATAAAGAACCTAACATGTAATTCTTTACTAAATCTAATTCATCTTGCTCCACCAATGCTTCTCTTAAAATTTTCATTTCCTTATACACTTCATCAATAGTCGCTCTGCAAACATCTTTGCCTGCATCGGTACTAATCATCCACGCGCATTCTTGCATATGATTTTGTAAATAACTATGTATACCATAAGTATATCCTTTGTCTTCTCTGATATTACTCATTAACCTAGAACCAAAAAATCCACCGAATATATTATTCAAAATTTGCGCACTAGCAAAATCTGGATGATGTCTATTAGGAAAATGTCTTGCAATTCTTATAGAACCTTGTACAGAACTTGCGTCATTAATTATACTATACTTTTTTTCTTTCGCTGCAATAATTGGATGATTGAAATCAGGCAATACTTTGCTATTTAATGGCAAAGCACCAATATGCTTGTTCAACAATTCAATTGTAGTCGCTGGGAACTTTCCTGCCATAAAGATCACCACTTTCCCCTCTTTATAAAATTGATTATAAAAATCAACTAGATCTTCTCTGGTTAAATTATTAAAATCTTTTTCTGTTGAATATTTACCATAAGGATGTTCTATTCCAAATAAATATTCATCAATTAATCTATTGGCAATAAAATCGCCTTTCTTTAAATTCAAAGTCAATCTTTGAATTTGATTCTTTTTGTAAATGTCTAATTCTTTTTCTGGGAACTGCGCATCGGTAATTAACTCACTCACAGTTGGAATGACTTTCTCAAAATGTTTACTCAAACAATGTAATGAAATCGTAGAGGTTTCGTTATAACAGGTTCTATTCAAATAAGCACCATAGAATTCAAAGGCTTCGTTAATTTCAAAAGCGGTTTTAGAAGATGTGCCATTTTTTAATAAAAAATTAGTTGCAGCTGCTACCCAGTTCTTTTTTTCATAACTATTACCTGCATAAAAAACTAGCTCCATCATCATCACTTCTTGAGAACCACCTTCGAATGCATACACTTCTACTTTATTATCTAAAATATACTTTTGGTATGGTTTTAATTGAATATCAAAGTCAACAGCATCTTTTATAAAGGGTGCCTTGTTTCTATCTAATGCCATGATTTATGATTTGCTATAATAATATAAAGTGTTACGATTTTGCTCTGTAAAAATTGATTGAGCAGTAGCTTGGATCAAGGCTGGTGTGACAGCTTGGTATTTGGCTAATTCAGCATTCATTAATTGTGCATCGCCTAATAATTCATAAAAAGCTAAACTATGTGCTCTATTCATGATACTCATGTCTTCAAAGCAAATAATACTTTCTGTCTTATTGATAACTTTTTGTACTTCTTTTTCATCTAATAAATGATTGGTGATATGTGCCACTTCATCTAAGACTGCTTTTTCAGCAACAGACATGCTCACTCCCTTCACTAACTTACCTTCAATGACCAACAATCCTGGATCGATGGTGCCAAAATGATAACAATCAATACTTGAAAATAATTGCTTCTTCTTGATTAATTCTTCATACAACCTAGCGCTTGCTCCACCACCTAATACCTCTGTAATTAAATCTGTAGCATGATAAGTATCATCAAATCTTCCGCCCATATGCCAAGTCATCATCAACATATCCATAGGCACATCCGCACGAACATCTAATGATTTATTTTTTTCTTGCTTAGGCTCAACCGGTAAATTTCTTTTATAAGCTTTACCTGGCTCTATTGGGCCAAACCATTTTTCGGCTAAGGTTTTAACTTGCTCGGTGGTAACATTTCCAGTAACAACTAAAATGGCATTATTGGGTCTATAAAATTGAAAGAAAAAATCTTTCACTTCTTGCATAGTTGCCTGCTCTACATGTTCTAAAGAAGCACCGATAGTCATCCATTGATAAGGATGCTTAGTATATGCTAAATTGCGCATTTTATGCCATGCATC
>CAZXWT010000003.1:0-2534 GCA_964644475.1 uncultured Sediminibacterium sp.
CATCATAAGCTAATGCAACACCATTGGGTAATGTTGCGGACCTTTCATCGTGCAAGCCAATTTGATGACTAAAATGAGTGAAATACACTTGTGGCACTGCTAATTTTACCACCATATCTAATGCCTGTTGTAAAGTAAAATGGGTTGGATGTGGCTCTGGTCTTAGCGCATTTAATATTAATACTTTTGATCCTTTAATTTTTTCTTGTTCTTCAGGAGCAATAAAATTGGCATCAGTGATATAAGTAAAATCGGCAATTCTAAATCCCAAAACAGGCATTTCTCTATGCATTACCTGAATAGGTGTGAAAGGAATATCTCCTATAGTGAAGGATTCCTCCCCAATGGTATGCAAAATCATTTCAGGTAACCCTACATCTTTTTTTTCTTCAAACGCATAATAAAAATCTCTTTTAATGGCCACTTGCGTTAATGCATTTGCATAAATATGCATGGGCTGGTTTGAAAAGAAATTGAAAGGGCGAATATCATCCAAACCTGCATAATGATCTCTATGCGGATGGGTAAAAACCACGGCATTCAATTGAGTGGTATGAGTACGGAGCATTTGATACCTAAAATCTGGAGTAGTATCAATCACCACGGTGGTGGTAGCAGAACTTATTTTGATACTTGTTCTAAGGCGTTTATCTTTTGGATTATTGGATGTGCAAACTGGACAATCGCAACCAATAAGTGGTACCCCAGTACTGGTGCCAGATCCTAAGATAGTAATATCAAACAATGTGTAATAATTTAAACGCTCGCTTCAGTCAAAGAAAGTTTTTGCACTTCTTCATATAACTTTTGAGAAGCCTGTGTTAATTTATCAAAATCGATATCCAATTGAGGTATTAATTCTAATAATGTATTAATTCTAGCTTCCAAGTTTAAGAATTTGTTGAGTACTACAATCTTCTTTGCTTCTAACAAACACCATCCGCTTTGAAAGTTTCCTCTTTCGTATCTAACTACAAATTCTGATTCACTTAAAATATCTTCCAATTTATCCAACGTGGATTGCGTCAATTTCATATTATGGATTGATTTATAGGGTAGTAAGTAACACTACAAATATAGTTTTTTGTGAAATCGGGACTTGAAATAAGCACCAGGAGTTATTCACATTTCGTACCTTTGAATCAGTATAACTTTATGGCATCTACACTAAGAAAAATTATTAATGACCCGGTTCATGGTTTTATCACCATCAATGATCCCTTGGTTTTTGAAATCATCAAACATCCTTTTTACCAAAGGCTACGTAGAATTCAACAAATGGCCATGGCTCAATTGGTTTATCCAGGAGCTGTGCATACAAGATTACACCACTCCTTAGGTGCTTACCACTTAATGACCATTGCAATTGCAGAACTAAGAGATAAGGGTGTGGAGATTACATCAGAGGAAGCTCAAGCAGCAAAAGCGGCCATTCTTTTACACGATATTGGACATGGACCTTATTCGCATGCACTAGAAAAAGTATTGCTAAAAGGAGTGCATCACGAAGCTGTTTCTTTATTGATTATGCAATCATTAAATGCTTCTGATAACCCAGTATTAAAAGGCAAATTAGATTTAGCCATTCAAATATTTACTAATCAATACCATAAAAAATTCTTACACCAATTAATCAGCGGACAGCTAGACGTGGATAGATTAGATTACTTGTCTAGAGATAGTTTTTTTACAGGAGTAAGCGAAGGTGT
Organism: uncultured Sediminibacterium sp.; assembly: GCA_964644475.1. GTDB lineage: Bacteria > Bacteroidota > Bacteroidia > Chitinophagales > Chitinophagaceae > Sediminibacterium. The sequence continues at coordinate 1,710 of CAZXWT010000003.1, forward strand.
GGTGGGTTATGAACGTATCATTAAAATGTTGACTGTTCACAACAATGAATTAGTAGTAGAAGAAAAAGGTTTGAATAGTGTCGAGAAATTTTTAGTATCAAGAAGATTAATGTACTGGCAAGTATACAGACATAAAACTGTAGTGGCTAGTGAAAATATGTTGGTGAAAATAATTGAAAGAGCACAATACTTATTTCAAAATAATAATAAAGAAGTTACTACCGGAAGTGTGCTTGATTATTTCTTAGGAAACTTTGATGGCCAATTAGCATCCATTGATTTAAATGCTTTTTGTAGTTTAGATGATACAGATATTTTATTTGCTATTAAACAATGGCAAAAGCACAAAGATCCTGTTCTTTCATTATTGTGTAGTCGTTTTTTAAATAGACAAATCTTTAAATGCTTTATGCAATCTAACCCAATTGATGACAATCAATTTATGGAGAGTAGAGAGAAAGTAAAAGCGCAGTTTAACCTGACAGAAGAAGAATTGTCTTATTTGTGTTTTAAAGGAGAGACCTCCAATACCATGTATCATTCTAAGGAAGAAACTATTAAAATATTGCTAAAATCAGGTGAAATTGCCAATATTTCTGCCATACAGAATGCATTAATCAACGAAAGTCTTTCAGCCCCGGTGAAAAAATTTTACATTTGCTGGCTGAATGATTCATCCCCCAAAAACCATTAACGCATGCTAGCATTTAACGCACAACAAGTTGCCCTGATGATTCAAGGAAAAGTAGAGGGAGACGCAACTGTTGAAGTGACTCAATTTGGAAAAATAGAAGAAGCTAAGCAAGGAGAAATCTCTTTTTTAGC
>CAZXWT010000003.1:2634-32446 GCA_964644475.1 uncultured Sediminibacterium sp.
TCGGCCGTATTTTTGCTGAGAATCACCCATTTAGGGTATTTAAAAATTTTCTTATGGACCAGCATTTTAATCCAGATAAGCAACATACATTAAAAGATAGTATTTCTATCAGTGGAACAGGTTTGCATACTGGCGTTTTAGTAGATATGAAATTGAACCCAGCCAACCCAGGTTTTGGTATTCAGTTTCAAAGAGTTGACCTACCTAATCAACCTATTATAAAAGCAGATTGTGATTTAGTAACTGATACAAGTAGAGGTACAACGCTACAAGTGGGTGATGCTAAAGTGAGTACTGTTGAACATATTTTAGCAGCCTTAGTGGGCATGGGCGTGGACAATGCATTGATTGAATTGAACGGACCCGAGATTCCTATCATGGATGGTAGCTCTGCTCCATTTATTGAGCAAATAGAAAAGACAGGTGTTGTAGAACAAGATGCTGCAAAAGCTTGGTATAGTATCGACGAAAATATTTTTCATTACGACGAAGCGAAGCGTGTTGAAATGGTAGCATTGCCAGCATTGGATTATCAAATCACTACTTTAATCGATTTTAATAGTCCAGTATTAGGAACACAACATGCTGCATTAAATACCATCAAAGATTTTAAAGCAGAAATTGCTCCTTGTAGAACTTTCTGTTTTTTACACGAGCTAGAAGCTTTATTGGACAATGATTTAATCAAAGGCGGCGATATTAACAATGCCATTGTTGTTGTAGATAAACCAGTTACTGACACAGAGATGTCAAGATTGGCTAAAGTATTTAAAAGAGACAAGATTGAAGTGAAGAGTGAAGGCTATTTAAATAATTTAGAATTAAGATTTCCTAACGAACCTGCACGTCACAAGTTATTGGATGTGGTAGGTGACTTAGCTTTAATCGGCTTCCCTATCAAAGCAAGAATTATTGCCAATCGTCCAGGCCATAGTAGCAATGTAGAGTTTGCTAAAAAAATCAAACAGTACATTAAAAAAAATAAACACGTAAAAGATGTGCCAGTATATGATCCATCTATTACACCAGTGTTTAATTTAGAACAGATTGAAAAATTATTACCACATAGATACCCTTTCTTATTTGTTGACAAGATTATCGAATTAACAGATAAAGTAATTGTGGGAGTAAAGAATGTTACTTTTAATGAATGGTTTTTTCCTGGACACTTCCCTAGCAATCCTGTAATGCCAGGTGTTTTGCAAATTGAAGCACTAGCGCAAACTGGTGGCATACTTTGTATCAATGCCATGCCAGAAGGAAAATACGATACTTATTTTTTAAAAATAGATAATTGTAAGTTCAAACAAATGGTAAAGCCTGGTGATACCATGTTATTAAAAATGGAATTAACCGCTCCCATCAGAAGAGGTATTTGCGAAATGCGCGGTACCGTATATGTAAATGGCAAAGTAGCTACTGAGGCAGATTTAGTTGCACAAGTAGTAAAGAGAGCCGACTAAAATTAAACACTATGACACATCCTTTTACTTATATAGATCCCAATGCAAAAATTGCAGACAATGTGAAGATTGATCCATTCACTGTAATACATGGTGATGTAGAAATTGGAGAAGGCACTTGGATTGGTAGTAATGTTACTATCATGAAAGGAACTAAAATTGGAAAAGGATGCAGGGTTTTTCCAGGCGCAGTATTAGGTGCAGATCCACAAGATTTAAAATTCAACGGAGAGAAAACAACCGTAGAAATTGGCAACAATACTACCATCAGAGAATTTGTAACCATCAATAGAGGAACTTCAGATAGATGGACTACCAAAGTTGGTAATAATTGCTTGATCATGGCTTATAGTCATATTGCACACGATTGTATCATTGGTAATAATTGTATTTTGAGTAATAGTGTTCAAGTAGCTGGTCACGTAACATTAGGTGATTATGCTTGGATTGCCGGTGTAAGTGCGGTTCATCAATTTGTAAATATTGGACAACATTCTTATATCGCTGGAGGTAGCTTGGTAAGCAAAGATGTACCACCCTATATTAAAGCAGTTAGAAATCCATTAAGCTATGGCGGCGTGAATAGTGTAGGATTAAAAAGAAGAGGTTTTGATTTAGAAAAAATCAATCATATTTTAGATATCTACAGATATATTTTCAATAAAGGAATGAACACTACTCAAGCATTAGAATTTATTGAAGAAGAATTGCCCGCAACCGATGAGCGAGACGAAATTGTTACTTTTATTAGAGAAAGTGGACGTGGCATCATCAAGCGTTTTGGTAAAGGCGAAGTAGTTGAAGATTAATCCATGAAACAAATTAGTCTCATAAGTGCAGGTAAAAGATTCAATAAGGATTGGATCTTTCAATCACTCGATGTAGATTTTGAAGAAGGTCAACATTATGCATTAATAGGAAATAATGGATCTGGGAAAAGTACCCTTTTGCAAATCATTGCAGGCTTTACTACTTTAACCAAAGGTACTATTGAATGGAGCAATGCAGATGCTCAAAGTATTTACAATCAAATTAGTATTGCGGCCCCCTATTTAGAATTAGTAGAAGAATTAACCACATTAGAACAATTTGAATTTCATGCAAAATTCAAATCACTAATAACAGGCATTTCTATTCAAGACATTATAAAATTGATTGGCTTAGCATCTGCGACTAATAAACAAATTCGCTATTTCAGTAGTGGAATGAAACAAAGATTAAAACTAGGATTAGCGATATTTTCTAATTGCCCCATTTTATTGTTAGATGAGCCTTGTAGTAATTTAGATAAAGAAGGATACACCTTATACAAAAATTTAATTGCACAATATGCAATGCATAAATTAATCATTGTTGGAAGCAACGATCCAGAAGAATATGCTTTTTGCACTAAGCAAATTAATTTGATGGACTATAAGCAATAGCTAACTTTTGCTACTAGCAATCAATAAATTTAAATCGGTAAATTTCAAATCAAATTTGTGACTAATATAAGAATCTGTCAATGCCCCTTTGTACAAATAAATACCTTCTCTCAAATGCACATGCTGCCAAATAATTTCTTCTAATCCACCTACATCTCCAATTTGAATCAATAATGGCATTAATACATTACTGATTGCTTGACTTGCGGTACGGGCAAAACCACTAGGAATATTTGGTACACCATAATGAATCACATCATGTTTAATCACTATTGGATTCTCGTGATTGGTTAATTCAGAAGTTTCAAAACAACCGCCTCTATCAATAGCTACATCAATAATAATACTACCTGGTCGCATAGAAGCTACCATTTCTTCTGTTACAACAATAGGCGCTCTTCCAAATCCACTTCTTAAAGCACCTACTGCCACTTCACAGGTTTTAATTTGTTTAGCCAAAATTCTTGGTTCTAATACACTGGTCCAAACTCTTTGTCCTAAATTATTTTGTAAGCGTTGTAATCTCGACACATCATTATCAAATACCTTAACACTTGCACCTAACGCCAAAGCATTACGTGCTGCAAATTCTCCTACAATATCTGCCCCAATGATCACTACTTTGGTAGGTGGTACCCCACTAATACCTCCTAATAAAACACCCTTACCCTGATTGAAATTACTTAAGTATTGACCAGCAATTAACATTACCGCACTACCAGCAATCTCTCCCATACTTCTTAAAATAGGATAGTTATTATTTTCATCTTTAATATTTTCAAAAGCTAATGCAGTAATTTTTTTAGCCATTAATTGCTCCATTAATTCTTTTTTCAATGCCGATAAATGCACCGGCGAAATAATGGTTTGATTCATTTGCAAATAAGGCAAATCAGATTCCACTGGAGGAGCTGTTTTGACAAGAATGGGACATTGATACACCAATGTTTTATCAGCCACTACCTTAGCTCCTGCTTCTGCATAATCTTTATCTGAATACCTGCTACCTAATCCTGCACCTGCTTCCACAATTACTTCGTGCCCATTGGCTACTAATACGTTTACTGCTTCAGGTATTAAAGCAATTCGATTTTCCTGAAAAGCGATTTCTTTAGGCAGGCCAATTAATAAAGGTTTGGATTTAAAAGGAATATCCAACACTTCTTCCTGTGTTTCATAAGAAAATGAACTTAGGATCTGTGGCTTGATAGCACTCATGGTAGCAATTTTACTCTAAGTTACAAAAAAGCAAGAGCTTATTGTACTATTATCTTTCTAGTACTTGGATCAATGATTTCAATAGTAATATGTAGGGCATTTTCTGGGATTATTCCAGGGGCTTTTTCTGGCCATTCTATAAAACAATAGTCTGCCTCGTCTATCGCCGCTGCCAATCCCGACCTGGTGGCTTCTTCTTCCCCCTCAATTCTGTACCAGTCCATATGAACGATGGTCTTTTTGCCTGCCTGGTATTCGTTCATTAAGGAGAATGTTGGACTAGAAATGGCATCCTCCACACCCATGGCTTTGCAAATAGTCGAAATAAGCGTGGTTTTACCTGCTCCCATAGATGCATGAAAAACCCAAACTGGATGACTTCCATAAGTATCAATCAGCTCTTTGGCAATCAATGGCAATTGCTCAATTGGATACATTTTTTCCATAAAGCAAAGATACAATATAGGAGTTGTACCTTTGTAGTATAAATAGATGATTATGGAAAATGTACAATTAAAAGTAGATGGGATGAGCTGTACCAATTGTGCTTTATCTATTCATAAATACCTAGAATCAGAAGGCGTTGTATCTCCTAAAGTGAATTTCATGGAAGGTGAAGTGAATTTTGAATTGCCTTTTGAAGCGAGTAAAGAAAAATTGATAAAAGGGATTAATAGTTTAGGATACAAGGTAAGAGGTTCTGAAGAAAAAATTGCCAAGCGCTTTTTGGATAATAATAAAGAAAGAGCATTATTCTGTTTGGTATTTACTATACCATTAATGTTACATATGCTACCAGGGGTACATATACATTTTTTAATGAACCCATTTGTTCAATTAGCTATCACCACACCAGTATATATTGTTGGGATGAGTTATTTTGGGAAGAGTGCTTGGAATAGTATTTTCAAAGGAATACCAAACATGAATGTACTGGTTGCGATTGGCGCTACAGCAGCATTTGGTTATAGTTTATATGGAACACTTATTGGACAAGGTGCAGCATTCGCCTATTATGAGACAGCAGCAACCATTTTAACTTTAGTATTCTTTGGTAATTATTTAGAAGACGCTTCTATCGAATCGACACAAAGAGCATTGAAAGATTTAGTAAAAGCACAAAAAGTAATGGCCAATATGATTGTCTTTGATGAAAATCATAAAGAAGTTATTTTCAATGTAGAAAGTAATACACTTAAAGTGGGTGATATTATTTTAATCAATGCGGGCGAGACAGTTCCAATGGATAGTAAAATATTATGGGGCGAAGCGAGTGTGAATGAAGCTATTGTAACTGGAGAAAGTGTACCTATTCATAGAAAAATGAATGAGATTCTACTAGGAGGCAGCACTATTGAAAATGGTACCATTAAAGCCTATGTTACAGCAGTAGGTGATGACACAGTATTGGCCAATATTTTAAAAATGGTGAAAAATGCACAAGGAGAAAAACCGCCAGTGCAAATTTTAGCAGATAAAATAAGTGCGATTTTTGTTCCATTGGTATTAGGTATTGCATTAGTTACTTTATTAGGGAATTTCTTTTTTACCTCTATTGGTTTTGGTGAAAGTATGTTAAGGGCCATTGCAGTATTGGTTATCTCCTGCCCTTGTGCCATGGGTTTGGCAACACCAGCTGCTATTGCTGTTGGATTAGGTCGCGGAGCACGTAATGGAGTAATATTTAAGAATGCTAAAAGCTTAGAAACTTTTAAAGACATTCAACAAGTTGTATTTGATAAAACGGGCACATTAACAACAGGGCATTTTATAATAGACAAAATACATTTTACAGAAGCCAGCAATGAAGCAGCTTTTAAAGAATTAGCTTATTCCCTAGAAAAATACTCCAACCATCCTATTGCCAAATGTATCAGCACTGAATGGAAAAGCAAAACAGAAATAAAGTGGAGTACCATTGAAGAAGTAAAAGGCTTGGGAGTGAAAGCAACAGATAAAGAAGGCAATGAGTATTGGGCAGGCTCTTTCAAAACACTTAAAGACCAAAGTATTGAAGATGGTCATAATATTTACATTCAAAAAAATGGACAATTTATTGGATGGATCGATGTGACTGATGAAATTAGACCAGAAGCCAAAGAAGTTATAGAGACATTACATCGTCAAGGTATACATACTATATTATTAAGTGGTGATAGAAAATCTAAATGTGAATTAGTAGGCAATGCATTAGGTATTCAAGAAATCATCAGTGAGCAAAGCCCTGCAGATAAATTAAATAAACTAGAAGCACTAACAAAAGCATTCCCTACAGCAATGGTAGGAGATGGAATAAATGATGCCCCTGCTTTAGCAAAAGCCACAATTGGTATTTCATTAAGTAATGCATCACATATTGCTATTCAAAGCGCACAAGTGATATTAATGAATCAGGGTTTGAAAAACCTTCCAATGTCTTTGGGTTTAGGTAGAAGAACTTATGAGACTATTAAAGAAAACTTAGCTTGGGCATTCTCTTATAATATAGTAGCTATACCTATTGCAGCATTAGGCTTGCTTGGTACATGGGGGCCAACTTATGGTGCACTCATTATGGGTTTAAGCGATGTAGTATTAGCATTAAATTCTCTAAGATTGTTCAAGAAAAAATTAGTGTAGGCCTTGCAAAAAAGTTCGACATATTTTTCTCCTCATGAAATATTAAAGAAGTACTGGGGGTATGAACAGTTTAGACCACAACAACTTTCAGTAATTGAATCGGTGTTGGCTGGAAAAGATGTGTTGACCTTATTGCCTACGGGTGCAGGAAAGTCTCTGTGTTATCAAATTCCTGTGTTATGTAATAAAGGTATTGGCATTGTGGTGAGTCCGTTAATTGCTTTAATGCAAGATCAAGTGCGTGATTTAAAAAGCAGAAATATTAGTGCAATACATTTAGGTGGTGAAATGGATTTTTATTCCCAACAGAAAGTATTTAAAGAAATAAAAAATGGAGAATATCAATTTATTTATTGCTCTCCAGAAAAATTAGCACAAAAAAACTTTCAAGATTTTTTACAAAGCATCCCTATTCAATTGATTGCTATAGATGAAGCACATTGTATTTCTCAATGGGGATACGATTTTAGACCATCTTACAGAAAATTAGATATCGTTAAAAAACTATTCCCTTCTACCCCTGTATTGGCTATGACCGCATCAGCTATTCCAATGGTACAAGAAGATATGATCAAGCAGTTAGCATTAAAGCAACCAACCATCATTACAGATAATTTTTTGAGAGCTAATTTGCAATATACTGTTCAAAAAGTAGCAGTAAAAATTCATACTCTTAGAAGTATATTAAGTCAAACAGAAGGTTCTACCATTATATATTGTGGCACTAGAAATAATGTCACACAATTAACACAGTTATTAAAAGCATATAAATTTAGTGTAGAAGAATACCATGCAGGATTACCCATTCAAGTACGTCAAAAAGTACAGTCTTCTTGGATGAATAATGAAACACAAATTGTGGTTTGTACCAGTGCTTTTGGAATGGGTATTAATAAACCAGATGTAAGAGCAGTCATTCACTATGATATTCCTGGCAGTATTGAACAATATTACCAAGAAGCTGGAAGAGCAGGTAGAGATGGGAAAAATGCCAAAGCAATATTAATATACCAACAATCTGATTGGGAATATTGGGAAGTATTGCAGTCAAAAAAATTCCCTCCTATTGAAACCATCAAGAAGGTTTATCAGCACTTAGCAGACTTTGTTCAATTACCTATTGGCATGGGAGAACAAGACCAATTTCCTTTTGATTTTGAACAATTTTGCACAGTATTTGATCTTGATAAAACGATTGCAAGAAATTCATTACAATGGATTGCGCAAGAAGGTCATGTAAAATTCTCTGAAGCCTCTTTTAAACCCTCCATGGTACAAGTGATAGTAGAAAGAGACACTATTGAAGAATTTGAAAGAAATAATATTATCGGCGGAACAGTATTACAAACTCTACTTAGGACTTATGGGGGCATTTTAGATAGCCCGCAAATGATTCAAGAAAGTTTATTAGCAGAGGTTTTACAAAGAGATACCTATTTTGTACAAAAACAACTTATTGGATTGACCGAGTTGGGATTAATACAATATCATCAAAAAGAAAACCAACCTATTGTTCAATTTAATTGGAATAGAACATCTGCCCATTTTATGAAATTAGATTTAGATAATTATACCGCTAGAAAAAAAGCATTTATTGAAAGAGTGCAATCTTTTGCTAAATATATCAAACAATCTGATATTGGTTGTAGAAGTCAATTTTTAGCCCGATATTTCGGAGAAAAAGACCCTATTTCTTGTAATATTTGTGATATTTGTACAAGTACGAAGGATTAGGTATATTTTAACAAAAGATTGGAAAACCAATTTCTATAACCAAAACAAAAAATTGTTTCTTTACATAAAGCAATCAATATGGAAGACAAGAAAAAATATAAAATTCTTCTTTGTGAAGATGATAGCAATCTAGGATTGGTATTAAAAAATTATTTAGAATTAGATGAGTACGAAGTGACTTTGGAAAGAGACGGTCGTTTAGGATTGGCAGCTTTTCAAAGAGAAAAATTTGATCTATGTTTATTAGATGTGATGATGCCTCATATGGATGGATTCACCCTTGCTGAAGCTATACGAGATACTGATCCAGATATTCCATTATTCTTTTTAAGTGCTAAAACTTTAAAAGAAGATATCATTACTGGTTACAAATTAGGTGCCGATGATTATATCACTAAACCTTTTGATAGCGAAGTACTTTTAATGAAAATAAAAGCCATCATTAAAAGAAACGAAGAAGATAATAAGGTAGTAGATAATCAAGAATTTGAACTAGGCAATTACCATTTTAATCCTAAATTAAGAGAATTGGTAATGAATGGAAAAGTACAAGTATTATCCCCTAAAGAAAATGAATTATTAAAAATGTTAGCAGAACATAAAAATGATTTACTAACAAGAGAAAAAGCTTTAAAGAAAATTTGGGGTAGTGATACTTATTTCAACGGCAGAAGTATGGATGTGTACATTGCCAAATTAAGAAAATACTTAAAAGAAGACGAGAAAATTGAGATCGTGAATATTCATGGAAATGGATTTAGATTAGTGGTGAACTAAAATAATTCCGGACTATTTCCTTGGGACCTTTGTTTACCCAAATGTTCATACGCCTTGTGGGTGACTTCACGTCCACGAGGCGTTCTTTGTAAAAAGCCTTCCTGAATTAAAAATGGCTCATAGACTTCTTCAATGGTGCCAGACTCTTCCCCTACTGCAGTAGCAATTGTTGTAATACCTACAGGACCACCTTTAAACTTCTCTATAATGGCGAGGAGAATTCTATTATCCATTTCATCTAATCCATGCTCATCTACATTCAATGCTTTTAATGCATGTTGTGTAATACCTAAATCTACTTGCCCATCGTTCAATACTTGGGCAAAATCTCTCACTCTTCTTAATAAACCATTCGCAATTCTTGGCGTTCCTCTGCTTCTTCTTGCAATCTCTCCTGCAGCATGACTATCAATTTTGACAGTCAAAATTTGTGCACTTCTTTCAATGATTTTTTGCAAAACTGTTGCTGGATAATATTCCAATCTAGATTTAATACCAAATCTTGAAAGCAATGGCGCAGTCAATAAACCACTTCTAGTAGTGGCGCCAACCAATGTAAAAGGATTTAAATTGATTTGTATACTTCTTGCATTTGGACCACTATCAATCATGATATCGATCTTAAAGTCTTCCATGGCAGCATACAAGTATTCTTCCACCACAGTACTCAATCTATGAATCTCGTCAATAAATAAAACATCATTGGGTTCTAAGCTGGTTAATAAACCTGCTAAATCACTTGGCTTGTCTATTACGGGGCCAGATGTTTCTTTTATTTGCACACCCATTTCATTCGCAACAATCCTACTTAAAGTAGTCTTACCCAAACCTGGAGGACCATGAAACAAAATATGATCCAAAGGCTCTCCTCTCATTTTGGCAGCCTTAATAAAAATGCTGATATTCTCAATGAGTTGAGGCTGTCCCGAAAAAGCATCAATAGCAGTTGGGCGAATACTATTCTCAAATTCTCTGTCCTGAGGATTTAAGTTAAGTAGATCAGCGTCTAAATTAGGATTCGCCATACTGTGTTGATTGGTTCAATTATTTTGTTGCAGGAACAGGTTTCTCTAATAAATGTGTGTAGATGAATTTTGTTTTTAAATCTACAAAATGCTTTCCTTTAGCACCACCCCATCCATGTCTTCCACCAGGATACAACATAAATTCTACATCCTTTCCATTATCTTGTAATGCACTTAATAATTGAATAGAGTTTTGCATATGCACATTGTCGTCCATGGTACCATGTACTAACTGTAATACGCCTTTAAAGTTCTTTACATGGGTCAAGACAGATCCTGATTTATATCCTTCTGGATTCTCTTTAGGAGTATCCATGAATCTTTCAGTATAATGTGAATCATATAATTCCCATGAAGTAACACTTCCTCCTGCCATAGCATGTGTAAATACAGAAGAACCAAAAGTTAAAGCATAACAACTCATGTATCCACCATAACTAAATCCAGTAATCGCAATTTTTGTAGGATCTGCATGTCCATTTTCTATAAACCATTTTGCCATAGTCATATAATCTGTCATTTCCCAATACCCCAAATTACGGTACATATAATTTACTCCTTCTTTACCAAAATGACCGCTTGCTCTATGGTCAAATGCTACTTGGATTAAACCATCTTTTGCTAAATTTTCTTTAAAAGCAGGATTACTCCAGCTATCCATTACTGTACCAGCGCTCGGACCCCCATATATACTCACCAACATAGGATATTTCTTAGTAGGATCCATATTTTTAGGCCAAGTAACCAAGGCAGGTAATTCATACAATCCATCTGCACTCTTGATGCGTATTAATTCAGTCTTAGCATAATCAGATGCTTTGAAAGCACTATCTACAGCAGAACCAATTACTTGAATCGTTTTTGTTTTGTCTTTTTTGTTAATCACCCCCATGGTTGTTGGAGTGCTCACATTACTATATACCGTAACAAATTTCTTGGTATCTGGAGATAAATAAATTTGACTATTATGATAATCACCTACCGTTAATCTTTTCAAATCAGTACCATTAAAGTTCACTGAATAAAAATCTACTCTAGCAGTATTTTCTAAACCACGAGCTGTGAAATAAATGGTTTTATTTTTTTCATCCACTAATTTAATTTCTGTAATAGTGAATTTGCCATTGGTAATAGGGTTGATTAATTTACCCTCCATACTATACAAATACAATTGATTCCAACCAGAAGCATCTGATTGCGCAATATATCCTTGATTATTAGACAAGAAATTAATTCTACCGCTCACTCTATCTTCTAAATCAATCCATGTTTTCTGATACTCTTTGTACACTTCTTTCTTTGCACCTGTTGCCATGTCTAATTCGTAGATCTTTAAATTATTTTGACCACGATCCATCCAAGACATCCACATGCTATTATTGTTTGGATTCCAAATAGGCCATCCAAAATATTGATCATCTTGTTCATTAAAATCTGCCCAAGTAATAGAACCACCTGTTGGGCTAGTCCAACCAATCTTTACAGTTGGATTGGGATCCCCTGCTTTAGGGTATCTAGTTTCTTCTACAAATCCATGTTGACCCTCGCTATTATAAATTGGGAACATTGGTACTTGACGCTCATCAAAACGCATGAACGAAATGTACTTACTATCTGGACTCCACCAAAATGCACGATATTGAGTAGGACGACCGAATATCTCTTCAAAATATACCCAGCTTGCATAGCCATTTAATATACCCTTAGTATTTTCTGAAGTAATGGCTGTTTCTTTTTTATCTGCAATACTTACAGTGTATAGATTATTATTCTTAGTGTAGCCAACATAATTACCATCTGGAGACAATATAGGATTCTTCTCTTCAGCTGCGTCAAAAGTCAACTGAGTTTCTGTACCATTTTCTTTTAAAAAGATATTGGCATTTTTCACCATCACAGTCTTCCCAGTCGCAGGCAATACATTAGCTGGCGCAGCACTGAATTGTTTGGTAACAGTATTATAAACATACTCTTTTGCAGATGTTTCTTTATTCAGCTTAGCACTAACTACTATTTGATCATTATCTATCCAACGAATAAATTTTGGCAAATTATTTCCTGGCATTTGGGCAATAGCAGTAAAGCCCATCAAAACTCCTACAATAACAAATACTCTTTTCATATGGTATTAATTAAATTATATAACGATATTAATCATTTTCCCTTTTACAAAAATCAATTTTTTCAATGGTTTGTCTTCTACCCATTTTTGAATGGTTGGGTTGGCCAACACGATTTCTTTTACTTGTTCCTCCGTTGCATCCAAAGCAATAGAGATATTGGCTCTTACTTTACCATTGATACTTACAGGATATTCTTTACTTGATTCAATTACATACTTTGATTCAAATACTGGGAATGGCGCATCCACCACTAAACCTTGATTCCCAATCAAAGACCAAAGTTCTTCTGCAAAATGAGGTGCATAAGGAGCAATTAAAATTAATACCTGCTCTAAAATGGCTTTCTTGTGACATCCAGCATCATACAACTCATTTATACAAATCATGAAAGTACTTACTGCAGTATTAAAACTGTAACGCTCTGTATCTTCTTCAATTTTCTTAATAGTCTTATGTAAAATTTTATACTCCTCGTTTGTAGGAGTTTCATTTACCCAAACCTGACCTTTCATTTCGTCATAGAATAAACGCCAGAACTTCTTAATAAATCTATGCACACCTTCAATTCCCTTGGTATCCCATGGCTTACTTTGCTCCACCGGACCCAAGAACATTTCATACATTCTGAAAGTATCGGCACCATATTTATTCACTAAGTCATCTGGATTAACTGTATTGAATTTGGATTTAGACATTTTCTCTACTTCCACTCCACAGATATACTTGCCCTCTTCTAATTCAAATATTGCATTGGCATAATCTGGCTTCCATTTCTTGAATGCATCCGTATCTAATTCAACCCCATCCACAATATTTACATCTACATGCAATTGATCTACTTCTTGATTTCCCACTAAACCAGCGGATACAAATGTTTGAGTGCCTCTTTTCCTATAAACAAATCGAGAACTACCTTGAATCATTCCTTGATTCAATAATTTTTTATAAGGCTCATCAAAACCAATATGTCCTAAGTCGTACAAAGCCTTGGTCCACATTCTGCTATATAATAAATGACCCACTGCATGCTCCGTTCCACCAATATATAAATCTACCTGTCCCCAATAATCACTTGCTTTTCTATCACAAAAAGCTTGTTCATTTTTAGGGTCCATGTATCTTAAGAAATACCAACTACTTCCTGCATATCCAGGCATGGTATTAGTCTCATAATTGTCAGCTTTCCAAGCATCTATATTGGCCAATGGCCCTTCCCCCTCTGGACCAGGTCCATAATTATCTACATTAGGTAATAATAAAGGCAATTCGTTTTCTGATAATGGATATGCCACACCATTGATCCATTTTATTGGAAATGGCTCACCCCAATAACGTTGTCTACTAAATGCAGCGTCACGCATTTTGTAGTTCACTTTTCTCTTACCAATACCCATTGCCTCAATCTTGTCATTCACTATAGCAATAGCCTCTTTTTGCACAATACCATTTAAAAAATCACTATTGGTTAATTTAGCTTCTTTGGTTGGATTTGCCTCCTCCCCATTGAATGCATCACCAATGATATTGGTAATAGGAATATTAAAATGCTTTGCAAATTTAAAGTCTCTATCATCGCCACATGGCACCGCCATAATAGCTCCAGTACCATATCCGGCTAAAACATATTCAGAAATCCAAACAGGAATTGCTTGTTGATTAAATGGATTAATTACATAAGCACCTGTAAAACATCCTGTAATTTTCTTCTCCGCGATACGCTCTCTTTCACTTCTGCTTTTTACATAAGCAATATAATTCGCTACATCTGCTTGATGTGTAGCTGGTGTAATCGTTTCAATCAATTCATGTTCTGGAGCTACTACCATAAAATCAACGCCAAATACAGTGTCTGGTCTAGTAGTGTATACTTTTAAATTATGTTCCCCACCTTGTACTTTAAAATCAATTTCAGCACCATAACTTTTCCCAATCCAGTTGGATTGCATTTCTTTCATTGCATCACTAAACTGAATAGTATCTAATCCAGTTAATAATCTATCAGCATATTCTGTAATTCTTAAATACCATTGACGCAATTTCTTTTTTTCTACAGGGTGTCCACCTCTTTCACTATAACCATTGATCACTTCATCATTCGCCAACACAGTACCTAATGCTTCACACCAATTCACTTCTCCATATCCACAAAAAGCCAAACGATATTGCATTAAAATATCTTGTTGTTCTTTTTCAGACATTGCTTTCCAAGCTGCAGCATCAAATTGCAATTTTGCATTACCAGGACATTCATTGGTTGCATTTCCTTCTTTTTCAAATTGAGCAATTAAAGCACTAATTGGTTGCGCTTTTTGAGCAGCACGATCATAATAAGCATTGAACAACTGCAAGAAAATCCATTGTGTCCATTTGTAATAAGTTGCATCACAGGTTCTCACTTCTCTATCCCAATCATAACAAAAACCTATATTATCTAATTGCTTTCTGAAATTGTCAATATTATCATGAGTACTTTTAGCTGGATGAACCCCATGCTCAATAGCATATTGTTCAGCAGGTAAACCAAAAGCATCATAGCCCATTGGGTGTAATACATTAAACCCCTTCAATCTTTTGTATCTACTATAGATGTCCGAAGCAATATATCCTAAAGGATGACCCACATGCAAACCGGCCCCGCTTGGATAAGGGAACATGTCTAAAACATAACATTTGGGCTTATTGGATTCATTAGAAACCTGATAAGCTTTTTGCGCCTTCCACTGATCCTGCCATTTTTTTTCAATGGCCCTAAATTGATACTCCATCTCTTAAATTATCTTAAAAATTCTATAAAAACTAGGAAAATTATAACCAAAATGGGGATACCCCTAATTTTGACTCAATTTTGGCTAATTCAGCCTTTGCAAATGTAAGTCATTAGCGTTCAAAACCCTACATTTGCAATAGCGAACCAGTAAAATTTTAATACTATGGCAGGAACCAACAATGCATCTTTAAAACGCAGTAAACCCAACTATATCTATAGCATAATTGGGGTAGCAATTGTACTGTTTATTATGGGCATTATGGGATGGTTGTTTTTGAACCTACGTACTATTGGAGACAATTTTAAAGAAGACATTAGAATAAGCGTTTATTTGAAGAGTACCGACAAAAACACGATTGGTAAACTTCAAGGATTCATCGCTGGTCAACCTTACGCCAAAAATGTAGAGTATGTTGACAAAGAAAAAGCAAAAGCTATTTGGAATGCAGAAAATAGCGAAGACTGGGCAAAGATTTTAGACGTCAACCCACTTCCGGAAAGTGTTGACTTTTTTGCAAAAGCAGATTATGTTAATCCAGATAGTTTAAATAAGATTACTGCTGATATTGCCGCTAATTTCAAAAACGATGTAGCAGATATACAATATCCAAAAAGTTTGGTTTCAAGCTTGAACGAAAGAGCTGCAAAAGTGGGTATTATCTTTTTGGTAATGTCTATTATTTTATGCGTCATTGTTATTGTAAGTATTGACAACACCATTCGACTAGCGATGTTTAGTAATCGATTCTTAATTAAAACAATGCAAATGGTGGGCGCTACAAGAAGCTTTATTTCAAAGCCATTAGTAATACGTGCATTAATCAATGGATTAATCAGCGCAGGTATTGCATTGGTTGTTTTATTTGGATTAATTCAATGGACCGCAGCACAATTTCCACAAATACAAACCTTACAGGGAATGGGCAATAATTTAATTTTATTTTTTGGATTAATTATTGTTGGTGTAGGTATATCTGTATTAAGCACTTACAGAAGCGTAGTGAAGTATTTGAAAATGAAATTAGACGAACTTTATTAATATTAATATTATGAATCAATCAAAAGATAAAAAATCATTGCAGTTTTTTGGCAAATCAAATTATACATGGATGCTTATTGGGGCAGCTTGTATTGTGATTGGGATGTTATTAATGTCTGGAGGCAAAAGTCCTAACCCTGATGTGTTTGACGCTAATGAAGTTTATAGTTTTAGAAGAATCACTCTTGCTCCAATTGTTATCATTATTGGTTTTGTGATTGAGATCTACGCCATCTTCAAAAAAGACTAAATGAATTTATTTCAATCTATCATCATTGCCGTTATTGAGGGCATTACGGAGTTTTTACCAATTTCAAGTACAGCTCACATGAAATTTGCCAATCCTATTTTGGGCATTGCGGATACTCCATTTGTAGATTTGTTTGAAATTGTTATTCAATTTGCAGCCATTGCTTCTGTATTAGTCATCTATAGAAAACAATTTTTCAATTTTAGAAAAATTAGTTTTTACCTAAAGCTAATTGTGGCAGTGATTCCTGCTTTAATTTTTGGTGCAGCATTAAAAAAGTATATTGACGCTGCTTTGAATAATCTAACCACTATCGCAATTGTCATGGTTGTTGGTGGCATTATATTATTGTTCATAGATAAGTTGTTTAAAGCCAATGAAACAATCTCTATGTCAGAAGAAAAAGAACAATCATATAAAACTTCTTTTATCATTGGTTGTTTTCAGGTATTATCCATTCTTTTCCCAGGATTAAGTAGAAGTGCTGCAACAATTATTGGCGGGATGACACAAAAATTAACAAAAAAAGCTGCAGCAGAGTTCTCTTTCTTTTTAGCAGTACCAACCATGTTAGCCGCATCTGCCAAAAGCAGTTTGGATGTATACCAATCTAACCCAGAAGTATTTGCTACAGACAATCTGATTACTTTACTAATTGGCGCTATGGTAGCATTTATTGTAGCATTACTATCCGTTCAGTTTTTTATTAAAGTGGTTCAAAAACAAGGTTTTGCTTTATTTGGCTGGTATCGTATTTTATTGGGCACTACCCTATTGGTTTTATTATATACCCACATGATCTAGCTTTTTTTTGTATTTTTAAATACAAACGAAATGCTATGCAAACTGCCTCTAAAAAAGTAATTAATAGTTGGGCTATGTATGACTGGGCAAACAGTGTATATAGTTTAGTCATTACTTCTACTATTTTCCCAGCCTTTTACGAAGCCGTAACCAGTGATGGCAATGAAGCTACTTTAATTGACAAAGTGAAAATTGGCAGCTTCGAATTTGTCAATACTGCTTTGTATAATTATGCATTGGCCATCGCTTTTATTGTAGTGGCATTGATGTCTCCCATACTATCCTCCATTGCAGATTACAGAGGCAATAAAAAACAATTTTTACAGTTTTTCTGTACCATGGGTAGCTTGGCTTGTTGTAGTTTATACTTTTTTGATGCAGATCATATTAATACAGGATTAGTTTCAGTCATTATTGCATGTATTGGCTTTTGGGGCAGCTTGGTATTTTACAATTCTTATTTACCTGAAATTGCTGCGCCAGAAGATAGAGACAGAGTGAGTGCGAAAGGATTTACAATGGGCTATATTGGCTCTGTGTTATTACAAATCATTTGCTTTGTATTTGTCTTGAAACCAGAGCTATTCGGCATCACTGTAGGTAAAGCATCTCAAATATCTTTTTTATTAGCAGGTATATGGTGGTTTGGTTTTGGACAATGGTCTATTGCTAAATTACCTGCAGGATTAAGAGTGGTAAAAGCAGGTCAAGAAGACAATGTTTTGGTGGGAGGATACAAGGAATTGCATAAGGTTTGGAAACAATTAAAGCATTTACCCATATTGGATAATTTCTTGGGGTCATTTTTCTTTTATAATATGGGAGTTCAAACAGTCATGTTGGCCGCAACTTTATATGGCAAGAGTGAATTAAATATTCCAACTACTAATTTAATTATCGCTATTTTAATCATTCAATTAGTAGCCATTCCTGGCGCTTTGTTAATGGGTAAGATGGCTAGTAGCTTTGGCAATTTCAAAACCTTAATGATTGCAGTAACTGTATGGATTTTGATTTGTATCATTGGATATTATGTTCCGAGAAATGGAGTGACCGAATTTTATTGCCTAGCAACACTAGTTGGATTTGTAATGGGTGGAATTCAATCTGTTAGTAGAAGTACCTATGCGAAATTAATGCCTCCTACACATGACACAGCTTCCTTTTTTAGCTTTTACGATGTAACCGAAAAAATTGCGATTGTAATTGGCATGTTTAGTTTTGGATTTATCATAGAGTTAACTGGTTCTCAAAAAAATGCCGTATTGGGTTTATGTGTATTTTTTATCATTGGCTTAATTTTACTTATTAGAACATTTCAAAAAAGCAAACATGCAACTGCATAGCATACATACAGGCAATTTTAAATTAGATGGTGGTGCAATGTTTGGCGTTGTTCCTAAAATTATATGGAATAAACTAAACCCTGCAGATGAAAATAATCTATGCACTTGGGCATTAAGATGTCTATTAGTAATCGAAGGAGATAGAAAAATTTTGATTGACACAGGAATGGGGGATAAACAAGATGCAAAATTTATGGGGCATTATCATCTAAGCGATACCAGAACCTTAAAAGAGTGTTTAGCTGATTTTCAATTAGACATGGCTGATATAACAGATGTATTATTAACCCATTTACATTTTGACCATGTTGGCGGAGCAGTTGAACTAAAAGAAAATCAACTAGTACTAAGTTTTCCTAATGCTACTTATTGGGTAAGCGAGCCTCAATGGGAAACTGCTCAACACCCCAATAAAAGAGAAAAAGCATCATTCTTAAAAGAAAATATTGATCCATTATTGGCTAGTGGTAAGTTGAAAATAATTAGTTTACCCCCTTTTCAAAGTGATTCAAATTTACAAACCATTCATTTTAGTAAATCCATCAGCTGCATAATTGTCAATGGACATACAGAAGGAATGCTGCTACCTAAGATTCAATACAAAGACAAGTCGATTGTATTTATGGCAGATTTATTACCCTCTACTGCCCATATCCCTTTACCTTATGTAATGGGTTATGATATGCAACCATTACTTACTTTAAAAGAAAAAGAATTATTCTTACAAGAGGCATTGAACAATAATTATTATTTGTTTTTCGAACACGATCCAGTGAACGAAATCTGCCAATTAGAAATGACCGAGAAAGGAATAAGGGCTGGAGAAAGTATAAGCTTATCTCAATTATTGAACTAATTCAATCAATGAATTCAATGGATGTCGAAGGTTTTCATAACCTACCATATCCACTTTAATATTTCCAACAATAATGGGTGTCTGAATTCTTACAGGAATATGATTCTCGTCGTCTGTTACCCAAATAGTCATTTGCTCTCCCCCTTTAAACATGGTACCCTTCACTAATAATGGAGCTAATTTGATAGCTTTAAAAACCCCATATTGTGTAGTAATTTGTTCTCTACCTAAATATTTAAAGTAAGATGGATACAGTTCTTTATCTAAAAAGAAGTTTAAATATACTTTTTCATTCAGCTGTAGATTGTCGTAATTGATATTACGTGCAGCATAAATGGCACTTATCACATCATAGGTACAATCAGATGTTGAATAAGTATTACCTAAAGTGCTAGCCGTTCTAGTCTTTTGATTAAAGTTGATTAAATCAGTTTGATGAAAACTCCCTTCATTAATTCTTCTAGTAAATTGATAAGGCAGTAAAGTTTTAATATCTACAACGCTTTCATACACGTCTCTTACTTTAAAGATCCAATCGTACCTACTATTAGATTTTCCTACTGCGGTGAATGTATAAGATTCTCTACCTTCAAAACTACTTAATTGAGTATTAAACTCTGCTTTACCAGCATTCACATAAATACCAATTACATTATAATAAATACTGTATTTTATCTTTTCTCCATCTTTGAAAGATGTATTAGGAAGTCTGCAAATATTATTATCTGCAGGTTTAAAGAAGGAATTGAATAATATAAGGAGTTGTATAAATAACATGGGGGTAGTTAAAATTATTGTTTTAATCTAAAACCTAGCAATAAAAAAGCACCTATTATAGCAGGTAATAAAAAATTAACAGCCCAGATTATAGTAGACAAAGAGATTAACATTAAACTATTTTGATACCAAGGAGACAATAATAACAAAATAAGCTGCCCTCTAATCACCAATTCTGTAATACTAATAGTAGGAACAATACTTAAACTAAGGAACATTACTGCTAATGCCACCCAAAGTATTACATATGGAATAGGAATATGTAATATATGTGCCGCCCAAGTATATTGTAATAAGAAAACACTATATCTTAAGAAAGACAAAGCCAATAATTTTCTTTTGATACTAGATTCAATTTGCAAGAAATTAAATGACTTCAAAATTCCAGAGAATGTTACTTCATGAAAGTAAATAATTAAGGCAAAAATTAATAATAAAGGAGTTGCCCATCTTAACCATGGTAAGAATGGCGGATTGATGTAAATAGCGATAGCTCCCATAATGATGGTAACAATCATTTGAGCATAAGATGCCCAAGCCATTCTACCAATTGCAATTATTTTATTATCCGTATCCAACATCATTGTTCTTCCTACATACTCACCTATTCTATTGGGTGTATAAAAAGCAAATGCCTGTCCCACAAAAACACTTTTAAGTGCTGTGAGAATACTAATCGATGTTTCTGAATTCAATACAATCTTCCATTTATAAGATTCTACCATAAAATTCATCAACATTAAAAAGAACAATACTGCCCATTGATAAACAGCAATTTTTTCAAATTGAATTTTTATTTCTGCGCCATATTGTACAATATTTTCATTGCTGCCTACCTCTCTGTAAATAGCTACACTACATATAATAAATAAGAAAACTCCTACCCCTTTTTTACCTATGGCAATTAGTCGATTCGTTGTTGTAGATAACATAGACTACAAAGTTCGGAAATTGCCATGATATATGTAACTTTATTGTCCATGCCAACCACACCCATTATTCTTGGAATTGATCCCGGTACACAAATACTTGGTTATGCCCTACTAAAAGGGGGTACGCAACCTAGCCTTATTGAAATGGATGTTTTGAAACTAACCAAAGAAAAAGATATTTATGCAAGATTGCAGATGATTCATGCAAAAATCATGGAACTGATTGACAAATATCATCCTACAGAATTCGCCATTGAAGCACCTTTTTTTGGAAAGAACATTCAAAGTATGCTTAAGTTGGGGAGGGCTCAAGGAGTAGCCATAGCTGCAGCCATGCATTATGAGTTACCAGTTGCAGAATACGCTCCCAAAAAAGTAAAGCAAGCTATTACTGGTAATGGCAATGCAGACAAAGAAATGATTTGGAAAATGCTAGAGCGTATTTTTGAAATTAAGAAACAACCTAAATATTTTGATGCAACTGATGCATTAGCTGTTGCATTATGCCATCATCAACAAAGTAGAGGACTTGCACTTCCCAAGAACAAAATAGTAAAAGGTAAAAAGTCCGCTAAAAAAACAAATAGCTGGACTTCCTTTATTGCAAAAAATCCTGAAAGAGTTCAAACTAAAAAATAATATCTATAAAGCACTAAGAATAGTTGCTTGAATGGCCATAAACTCTTCTTTTGTAAAACTTAATTTGGGGCCAGCAAAATCGATATCTTTTGCTTCATTGATGGGTACTAAATGTAAATGCGCATGGGGTACTTCCAAACCTACAGTCAACATACTTACCCTATTACAAGGAAAACTAGATTCAATTGCTTTGGCAATGGGTTGCGCAAATACCAGCATCTCAGCTAAGTAATTAACAGGCAAATCAAACACCTTATCTGTTTCTATTTTAGGCACAATTAAAGTATGTCCTTTTTGCAAAGGGAAAATATCTAAAAATGCATAGAACAAATCAGACTCCGCTATTTTATACGACGGAATTTCTCCTGCTATGATTTTAGAAAAAATAGTCATCTTAAACGGTAATATTATCTACTTTGAATTTCATTGTACCATTAGGCGCTTGTACTTCAGCAATTTCACCCACCTTCTTCCCCAATAAGCCTTTTCCAATAGGAGAAGTTGCAGAAATTTTAGCAGCTTTTAAATCTGCTTCTTTCTCTCCTACTATTTGATAAGTAATCGTTTTATTGGTGGCCATATTGGTAATAGTCACTTTTGTCAAAATAGTAACCTTACTAGTATCAATGGTGCTAGTATCTACAATTTTTGCATTAGATATAGTTGCCTCTAATTGTTTGATTTTAGCTTCCAACATTCCTTGAGCTTCTTTGGCAGAATCATATTCAGCATTCTCTTTTAAATCTCCTTTCTCTCTTGCCTCAGCAATGGCTTTGGATGCGGCAGGACGATCTACCGATTTAAGCTTATGAAGCTCTTCACGCATTTTATCAAATGTCTCCTGTGTTACATATGCATTAATTTCACTCATATCCTTCTGTTTTGTCTATAAAAAAAATACAACGCCACATAGTTGTAGCGTTGCAGTACACAAATATATAAAAAATAGCTTAAATGATGCCTAATTTTTCAAGTACTACCTTGGCCATTCTATGGTATGCTTCATGGCTATAACCAGCAATATGAGGGGTTACAATGAATTGAGGTAGTGCCATTAGACTTTCTAATTGAGCCTTCTCTGATGGACTATAGCTAGCCAATAGTTCGTTCTCTAAAACGTCCAATCCGGCTGCTCTAATAGATTGATTTTGAAGCGCTTTTAAAAGGGCACCTGTATCTGTTACCTGACCTCTGCAAGTACTTAAAAAATAGGGTTGTTTTTTAAAGCCTGCAAAAAAATGGTCATTGGCATAATGATAGGTTAGCTCTGTCAAAGGCAAGTGCAAGCTTACCACATTAGCCTGTTCTTGTATTTCTGTAAGACTAGCTGCCCTTATATAATCTTTATCAAAACTTTTAGGTTGAATATCCAATGCTAAAATTTGCACATCAAAGCCTGCCAATACTTTTGCAAAGGCAGACCCAGTATTTCCAAAACCAATAATACCGACTGTTTTTCCAGTTAATTCATCTGCTCTATTTAAATCTCTGATCCATTCGCCCTTTTGTATTTGTACATATGAACTATGAATACGATTCATTAAACTCAATAACAAACCCAAACTATGCTCTCCAACTGTTGTTCTATTACCTTCGGGACTTGAAACACATTGAATATTTTTTTTTGCTGCATGGACTGTATCAATTAATTCCATTCCACTACCTAACCTACCAATCCATTGTAGTTGCGTAGCTTTATCTAATAATGCTGCATCAATTTTTAATCTTGTAGTAACAATAATGCCAGTAACATTAGCGATTTTTTCACTCAATGCCTCATAACTGATAGTAGGTTCATACACACAATCAAATCCTTTACTAGAAAGGGTTTCCAATAAATAAGGATGTACAGGAGCTGTTATAATTACTTGCATACTCATGTCAGATATTAAGGATTATGCATTTTAAAAGTAAGCGCTGCATAATCTTCAAAACTTAAATTCTCAGCGCGTTTAGTAAAAATAGGATCTTCTAATTGTGCCGCAGTAAAATAAGGCTTCAAAGGATTGCGCAACATTTTTCTTCTTTGTCCAAAAGCCATCTTCACAATATGATAAAAACTTTTTTCCGAAGCCATTGCGGGAAATTCTTCTTTTCTTTTAAACATAATTACACCACTATCCACTTTAGGTGGTGGATTGAATGCTGCAGGAGGTACATCAAATAAATAAGTCACATCATAAAAAGCTTGCGCTAATACACTCAAAATTCCATAAGCTTTTGAATGAGGCTTCGCTGCAATTCTCTCTGCTACCTCTTTTTGAAACATCCCCACCATCATTGGTACTTGAGATTTCCAATCCAATACCTTAAATACAATTTGAGTGGAGATATTGTAAGGGAAATTACCAACTAGTACAAAACTGTCTTCAAATGGAATGGCTGTTTCTAAAAAATCTTCATTGATTAATTTGCCAGACAGATCAGGATAGGCATGTAACAAGTATTGTACTTTTTCTGTGTCTAACTCGATCGCCTTATAAGACTTTGTAGGGATCTTGTAAATAAACTCTGTTAAAGCACCTGCTCCAGGACCCACTTCGACCAATTGTTCAATAGGTTGTTCCAGCAATACTGCGCGTATTTTTTCACAAACGGTCTTATCTATCAAAAAATGTTGACCGAGGGACTTTTTAAGGGTGTATTGCATGTAGCAAAGTTAGGTTTTTGTGCGTACTTTTACAGCCTAATCAATAGGATATGAACACGGAGATCAGAAAACCCATCATTGGCTTTACAAGTGGAGACCTAAATGGTATTGGATTGGAATTAATTATTAAATCCCTGTCTGATAGCAGAATCCTTGATTTCATGATTCCGGTAGTTTTTGCCAACAACAAATCCATCAATTTTTACAGAAAGGGCTTACCTGAATTTAATTTGAGTTTTACAGTATTAAACGATTTATCTAAACTTAATCCAAAACAAGTAAATGTATTGAATTGTTGGGAAGAAGAAGTTGAAATTACTCCAGGTGAATTAACAGCTACTGGAGGCAAATATGCATTAATCTCTTTAGAAAAAGCAGTAGAAGCTTTAAAGAATAAAACGATTGATGGTATAGTTACAGCACCAATACATAAAAAAAATATTCAATCAGAATCATTTAATTTTAGTGGACATACTCCCTACTTGCAACATGCATTTGGCAATACAGAAAATTTGATGCTTTTAGTTGCTGAAAATTTAAGGATGGCTTTAGTAACCGAACATTTAACTATTAGTGATGTTGCAAAACATATCACAAAAGATAAGATCAAACAAAAATTAGCCATTTTAAATGCTAGTCTGCAAAAAGATTTTGGAATAGATAAACCACGCATTGCAGTATTAGCTTTGAATCCACATGCAGGTGATGAGGGATTAATTGGTAAAGAAGAAATAGAGATTATTCAGCCTGCTATTAAAGAATCTAAACAACAAATGTTGGTCTTTGGACCTTATTCTGCTGATGCATTTTTTGCTAGAGGTGCTCATGAAAAATTTGATGGCGTATTAGCGATGTACCATGATCAAGGCTTGATTCCATTTAAGTCTTTAGCATTTGGCGAAGGTGTTAATTTTACAGCAGGTCTTCCAATAGTGCGCACTAGTCCAGACCATGGCACTGCATTTGATATTGCAGGAAGAAATAAAGCAGATGCAAGTTCATTTACTGCAAGCATTTTTGAATGTGTTAGGATCATTCATGCTAGACAAGGATATCATGACATGCGCTTGAACCCTTTAAAGAAAATAAGTGCTAGAATGTTTGCTGGCGCTGTAGATGAGCGATTAGAAGAAGCTTAATCTTTCTTACAATCTTTGATGATTTGATGGATGATACTTGCTCCCCAATGTGGCATGATAAAACTCGAATTGGCTCTAGCTTGTGCTGCAATTTTTTCAGATGCTATTAATGCAATTGAATAAGAATTCGCACAACCCCCTCCCAATAAGACAGGCATATTGTATTGCAAGTTGGCTTCTAGAGCATATACCCTAGGATTGTCTTTATTCATTTTTTTAGCTAATGATAAAGGTGATTTTATTTTGCTTTCATATCTCAACCACCTAGTATAAGGGCTTACAGACATCTTTGCAGTATACGCTAAACTTTCTCCACACAATACTTCATCATTTAATTGGATCTTTTTAGCCTTCTCTATAAATAGTATCGATTGGTTAGCCAATTCATCTGCATTACCCATCTTCAGCATACTCATTCTACTTTTAACCAAAGACATATAATAATAAGGAAGCCATTCTGTAGGGTTCGCTTTGGCTATAGGATCTAGTATTAGATAGACAGCATGATACTCTTTAGCAGTAGTAGCAGCATCAAATGATTTTACTGCTATGTTCATATCAGTCAAATATTGAACAGATTGCGCAGGCAAATTTGAACTTAGCAAATAAAAACATATTAAAATAACTAGTCTCATCTGCTACTAAAATTAGCGTATTCTACTTAAAAGCTAGCATTTGAAATGCCTTTGTTAATAGTATACTTTGAGTAAGTAATTTCAATAGTTCCTTTTTTATTCTTTTTTGCTTGTTCTTTACTTACAGGAGCTTCATCACCAAATTCCAAAGTAATACCATTGGGAAGTTTATAATCCTTAGTGTTAAATCCAAATATTATTTTAGATGGGAGTCCATAAGCAGCGTAATCAGTATATTCCATCGTAATTTCAAAACTGCCATTTTCTTTAGTTGTAGTGAAAGTCTTATATACCAAAGATTCTACAGGATCAATCCAAAGTGTTGATATCACCCACTCTAAACGATCATCTGTAGGCACCAATTTATATACATCTAATGTTTTACCCTTGTAGAATTGTTTTCCAGAGGCAATAGCGATGTATTGATCTGTATTTAATAAAGAATTCATGGTAATTGAAACACCCCCTTTAGGTAATAAAGATATTCCTCCATCTTTTTTCACCTTAATCAAATTAGGTTTCTTGTAAAACACTTTTACTTTACCCAAAGATGCTTTAATAAAAGAAACATCGGTTTTCATTATACCCTCTGCCACATAATCATTCACTAATGCTAATTTCTGTCTTACTTTCTCAACCACTGGGCTGGTTTGAGCAGTTAAGGTTAATTGTAAAAACAATAAAAGACCCAGAATATAAATAGATTTATTTTTCATGAACTTAACTTAAGATATCTTTCTTTTTAATAATCCAAATACTAGCTCCAACAAATAATACAATATGAATACTCAGCACCATTAAAGATGTTTTAATCTTTTGAATATTCAAAATACTGCCAGTTATGGCTTCATTATTATCAGTGACTTGGATGTCAAAAAACTCTTTCCAATTATTCATATGGGTAGTAAATAAATAAGGCTTTACTATATTAAATAAAGGAATATTTAATGTGCTCAAAATGGTAAAAAACACAATAGCACTTATTGTGGCAACAATAGGACCAATAGAGTTATTCGCTAAACTTGACATCAAAAAGCCTAATGCAGTAACTGTTAATAAAGAAAAGCTTGCAAAAACAAAAGCGCCAACATATCTCCAAAAAACATCCTGCCCTTCGATCAATACTACATAATTTGATTTCATTAAAAACAAATCATCCGTACCAAAAACCCACATACTTACAAATAAGGCCAGAAATGCCAACCAAATTAATAATAAAATAGTATAAATACTTGCTGCAATAAACTTAGCCAATACCCATTGTGTTCTGCTATAGGGTGTCGTGAACAACAATCTTAATGTTCCTAAATTAGCCTCTCCGGATAGCATGTCGGCAGCAATCAATGCTACCAATAATGGAACATGCACCAATAAAAGCTGAAGCAGTATATAACAAATTAAATAACCATTTAACACTTTCCCATCTACTATTAAAGTATTATTAATATCCTTCATTAAGAAAGCTGCATAAGATTCTCCATCAATTTTTAAACCCATTTGAATCACTCCAATCAATGCAGCAATCGCACCAAAAGCAATATAGGTTCTTGGCCTCTTAAATATCTTATATAATTCTATTTGAATAATAGACCACATTTAGTTGGATTTGGAAGTGATTTGTAAAAAATAATCTTCTAAAGATCGCTTGGACTCTAAAGACAAAATAGGAATACCTGCTTCAACTATAAACTGATGTAGTGCAGGAATTGCTGAAGTGGGTAAGGAAAGATAAATCTCTCCTCCTCTATCTAATAAATAGGATGCAAAATGAGAGGCATTAATTTTTTCTATTGCCAATGCATCATTCGAACTTGATAATTTCATCAATGATATTGCAGGATCCAATAAAGTTTTAGTGGGTCCCATTGCAATTTTCTTGCCTTGATGGATAATTAATATTTGATGAGCCATCTGTTCAATCTCCGTCAACAAATGCGAAGACACCAAAATGGTTTTACCTTCTTGCTTAGCTAGTTGCTGTATTAAATGCCTAATATCTGCAATCCCCTGTGGATCTAACCCATTGGTTGGCTCATCTAAGATAACCAGCTCTGGCTGATGGACTAATGCAATAGCAATACCCAAACGTTGCTTCATTCCCAATGAAAAAGTTTGTGCTTTATCGGTAGCTCGTTTTGATAAACCTACCAAGGTTAAAGTCTGATCTATTTGTTGAGTACTAATTTTCTTTTGGCTCAATTTTGCAAATAATTGCAAATGCTCTTTCGCAGTTAAGTACGGATACAAATCCGGACGCTCAATAATAGCACCCATTTTTTGAGCAATGATATTTCTATGAGCACGGATATCTTTTCCGAAAATATGAATTTCACCACTAGTTGGATGAATCAATGATAAAAGCATTCTAATGGTAGTGCTCTTGCCAGAACCATTCTGACCTAAAAAGCCAAATACTTCTCCTTCTTTGACATCAAATGATAAATCCTTCACAGCCTCTAAGCTGCCGAAATTTTTACAAAGAGACTGTACTTGAATGATAGACATAAATTAATAACAAAAAACCCCGAATTTAGTTCGGGGTTTTAAGATCATTTTATTTGTATTGAGGAATCAAGCCATTTGCCAGATCCACCATTTGTTTTAATCCATCTTCAGGTAAATTACCTTTTTTGAATTCTGCTAAAACATTCGGCAATTTGTTGGTCATCTCTAATAAGAAATGAGCTTCAAAATCTTTCACCTTGCTAACAGCAACTTCTTTCAATAAACCTTGTGTACCTAAATAAATAATTGCAACTTGCTTTTCTACTGTAAAAGGAGTGTATTGAGCTTGCTTTAAAATTTCTACGTTTCTAGCACCTTTATCAATTACATTCTTTGTAGCAGCATCCAAATCACCACCAAACTTAGAGAAAGCTTCTAACTCACGGTATAATGCTTGGTCTAACTTTAATGTACCAGATACTTTCTTCATTGATTTAATCTGCGCGTTACCACCCACACGACTTACAGAAATACCTACGTTAATCGCTGGACGAATACCTGCGTTAAATAAGTTACCTTCTAAGAAGATCTGTCCGTCTGTAATAGAGATTACGTTAGTTGGAATATAAGCAGATACGTCACCTGCTTGAGTTTCAATAATTGGTAATGCTGTTAATGAACCACCACCTTTTACCAAATGCTTGATTGATTCAGGTAAGTCGTTCATATTCTTAGCAATCTCATCGTTTGCAATAACTTTCGCAGCACGCTCTAATAAACGGCTATGTAAGTAGAATACATCACCAGGATATGCTTCACGACCTGGAGGTCTTCTTAACAATAATGAAACCTCACGATATGCCACCGCTTGTTTTGATAAGTCATCAAATACGATTAATGCAGGCTTTCCACAATCACGGAAGAATTCACCCACAGCTGCACCGGCAAATGGAGCGTAGAACTGTTGAGGTGCTGGATCCGCAGCAGAAGCAGCAACGATAGTAGTATAAGCCATCGCACCATTCTCTTCTAAAGTCTTCATAACACCAGCAATTGTTGATGCTTTTTGACCAATTGCTACATATATACAATAAACTGGTTGACCAGCATCGTAGAATTCTTTTTGATTGATAATAGTGTCAATACAAAT
>CAZXWT010000003.1:32546-38199 GCA_964644475.1 uncultured Sediminibacterium sp.
TTACTATCTCCCATCAATACCACACCCACATTGTCTTCTTCTAAGTTCAATGCAATTGCTTTAACGCCGTTTTCAAACTCCACCAACTCACCACTTCTAACGCCATTTAAACCATACACACGGGCAATACCATCACCCACTTGTAATACGGTTCCCACTTCTTCCAAATCAGCCGAAGCATTGAAATTACTCAATTGCTGTCTTAGTATCGCTGATATTTCATCAGGTTTAATGTCCGCCATAACTGTCTATTTTAATGTAATTGTTATTTTATTTTACTTATAAATTCGTTATTCAAAAATTGCTTCTTGATATCTCTTAAATCTCTAGCAACACTTGCATCTAATAAGTTGTTGTTAAATTCTAATACAAAACCACCTATTAAGCTTTCATCTGTTTTTGTAGTTAACTCCACAGATTCGAATTTGCTTTCCGTTTTAACTTTTTGCTCGATTGATTTTTTCACTTCTTCACTTACGTCAATCGCAGTTGTTAGAGTAACTTGATGAATCCCTTTCAAAGCGTTGTATTGCTCAATAAAAGCATTAGCCATTTCTGGCAATTCAGTTTCTCTACCTTTTTTTACTAATAAAACAGTAAAAGAATTTGTTAATACAGTTACATGGTCTTTAGTAATTGCATTAATGATACTATTTTTTTGATCTGCTTTAATGATAGGACTACGTAATACATTCACAAAATCTTGATTTGCTTTACATACAGCCTGAATATATTTCATGTCTGCATATACCTTTTCTAATTGATTTTGCTCTGTAGCTAAATCAATTAAACTTTTTGCATATCTACTTGCTAAACGTGCGTTGGCCATTGTTTTCTAGTTTAATTTAACACCGTCTGCTAATTGCTTAATATATGCTTCTTGTTCTGCTTTATTAGACAATTCTTTTCTTAATACTTTTTCTGCTACGTCAATCACTAATGAGCCTACTTGATTTTTCACTTCAGTAATTGCAGCATTTTTTTGTTGATGAATTGCTAATTGAGCATCTGCTAAAATTCTGTCATATTCAGACTTTGCTTTTTCTTTTGCTTCAGCAATCATTTTATCAGAAGCTTCTTTTGCTTCTTTGATTAATGTAGCTCTTTCTTCACGAGCTTTTGCTAATAATGCTTCGTTTTCGTTTTGCATTGTAGCAATCTCAGCTTTCATTTTGTCTGCACGTAATAAAGCTTCTTCAATACCATTTTCACGGTCTGCAATAGCTTTTAACATTGGCTTCCATGCAAATTTGCCTAAGATCACTAATAAAACTACAAACGCAATGGTATTCCAAAACACCAAACCGATATCTGGTAATACTAAAGGGTTAATTTCTAATATGAACATAAGATTCGTTTATCTTAATTAATAATGTCAAAGTTTAAATAGGCCCTTCGCCCTGTGCTAGGGCCTATTTAGTTTTTTGGATATCCAAATTTGATTATCCGTTACCTAATAAGGCAACAACCACAGCAAACAAGGCAACGGCCTCAACGAATGCAGCAGCAACAATCATACTTGAACGGATATCATTCGCAGCTTCTGGCTGACGAGAAATACCTTCAACAGCACCTTTACCAATCTGACCGATACCAATACCAGCACCGATAGCAGCTAATCCAGCGCCAATTGCAGCAATACTTCCTACCATTTTTTTAAATTTTAATTGTTATTGAAAAAAGCGTTTATAATAATTTTAGTGATGTGCACCTTCTGCATGTTCATGATGGTGTTCTTCATTAGCCATTCCAATATACATTGCAGTCAACATGGTGAAAATATAGGCTTGCAAGAAAGCAACCAATAATTCAATCACGCCAATGAATACTGCGAAT
Organism: uncultured Sediminibacterium sp.; assembly: GCA_964644475.1. Lineage (GTDB taxonomy): Bacteria > Bacteroidota > Bacteroidia > Chitinophagales > Chitinophagaceae > Sediminibacterium. The sequence goes on from CAZXWT010000003.1 coordinate 34,383, forward strand.
GGAACTGCAATAGCAGATGCAAACACTGTCTTGAATATAAAAATGATACAAATCAAACTCAATACTAAAATGTGGCCTGCAGTAATGTTCGCAAACAAACGAATCATTAAAGAAATAGGCTTTGTAAATACACCAATCAATTCGATAGGCGCTAAGAATAATTTCATACTCCAATGCATTCCTGGCATCCAGAAAATATGTTCCCAGTAATTTTTATTAGCGCTTAAATTCACAACAATGAATACGCAAACCGCTAACATCATAGTAAATGCGATATTACCACTCACATTCGCGCCACCTGGGAAGAAAGGAATTAATCCTAAAAAATTATTCGTTAAAATTAAAAAGAAAACTGTCAATAAGAAAGGCATGAACTTCGCATACTTTTTCTTTCCGATATTAGGGATAGCTAACTCATCTCTTACAAATAATACAATCGGCTCCATCAAAGATTGAATTCCTTTTGGAGCTGATGTTACACCTGTTTTTTTATAAGCAGACGCTGCAGATAAAATCACCACTAAGATGATTAAAACAGATACAAATAAACTTGCAACGTTTTTAGTAATAGAAATATCTAGTAATTGCTTGCTTGCTTCTTCATCTAGCTCACCGGCAGCATTTACAATTTTTGTTTTACCCTCAATTAACTTATAATCAAAATTGCCATGGTAAACCACTGGCTCATGATGCTCATTCACCAATTTTTCAGAAGAGAAATATTCTAATCCTTTTGAAGTATATAAAATTACAGGCAAATGGATAGAAGTGTGTCCCCATAAATGCCAGCTATGGTCATCTTTGATGTGTTCCAAAATAGTTTCTGTAACATTAAAGTCTCCTTCTTTTTTTGCTTCATGCGCAACAACTTCTGTAGGAGCAGCTACCACTTGATTGGTATCAGCAACTACTTCATTTTCATTGGCCATCACCACTGTCGAAAATAAGATCGCAACAAGGCTCAAACACAATACCAGTAAAGATTTAAAACGATTAAAGTACATACCTATCTCAAAATTTGCGGCAAAGATAGGAATAAAGTTCATGAAATGGACTAATTCTCAAGAGAAATTGAAACTAGGAGGAAAAACTTTATATCTGTTATAAAGTACTGTTTTTCAATTACTTAGAAAAATATTAACCTGTTGATTTTGCGGCAATTTGCAGTTCAATCAAATTGGCATAAAATCCCCCTTTTTCCAGTAGCTCTTTGTGGGTGCCCATTTCTTTGATTTCACCTTTATCCAAGACAATAATGGTGTCTGCTTTTCTGATGGTAGACAATCGATGCGCAATCACCACAGAGGTTCTACCCTTAATGAGGGTGTCAATGGCTTTCTCGATCATTTGCTCACTTTCTGTGTCTATGGAGGAAGTTGCTTCATCTAAGATTAAAATAGATGGATCATATAAAAGCGCTCTAATAAAGCTCAACAATTGCCTTTGTCCTAAACTAAGTGTAGCACCTCTCTCCATCACTTGATAGTCATACCCACCTGGCAATTGCATAATAAAATCATGCATCCCAATCATCTTGGCAGCTTCAATTACTTTTTCCATAGTAATTTGTGGATTTCTTAAAGTGATATTGTCCACAATCGAACCCGAGAACAAAAACACATCTTGCAATACCACACCAATAGAACTTCTTAAAGTATTCAAAGAATAATCTTCTAATGGCTGATTATCCAATAATATCTGACCATTTTGATAGGGATATAATCTATTCAAAATACTGATGATGGAAGTTTTACCACTACCAGTATGGCCCACCAAGGCAACCGTTTTTCCTGCATCTACTTTGAAACTCACATCTTTCAACACCCAGGTAGGTGCATCATAAGCAAATTGAACATTTTTAAATTCAATGGCCCCTTCTATTTTTGTTGGCTGATAATTTCCAGTATTTAAAGTAACATCTTCATTATCTAAAACCTTGAACACTCTTTCTGCAGCCACCATTCCCATTTGAAGTACATTGAACTTGTCGGCAATCATTCTAAGTGGTCTAAAAATTTGGTTCAGAAATAATACAAATGCCACTAATAAGCCAGCATCTAAAGAACGATCTGCCACCCACCATACAATCAAACCAATACTCAACGCCAATACTACTTCCACCACTGGAAAGAAAACTGAATAAGCAAAAATGGCTTTGATATTCGCTGCCTTATGTTGTTGATTGATTTTTTCAAATTTTTGCATTTCTCTTTCTTCAGCTGCAAAAGCTTGTACTACTTGCATTCCTGAAATATGTTCTTGCACAAATGCATTCAAAGCTGCAACCGCATTTCTAACCTGTATAAAACTTTTATTAACACTCTCTTTAAAAAAATAAGTTGCAATCAACATAATTGGGAAAGGAACCAAACAAATCAAAGTCAATTTCCAATCAATAAAAAACATCGTTGTTAAAGTAACAATGATGGTTAATAAATCTGCCAAGATAGGTATTAGTCCATCTGAAAAAATATCATTAATGCTTTCGATATCATTAATGGTTCTTGTTGTGAGTGTTCCAATGGGCGTTTTATCAAATTGTCGCATTTCCCATAACATGATTTTCTCATACACTTGATTTCTTAAATCTCTAATAACTTGTTGCCCCAGCCATGCCATTCCAAATGTGAAAAGAAATCTTAAAAATGTTTCTACAATAATAAAAGCCACCTGAAAAATGGTGAGTGCTAGTATCAGTTGTATTGCAGAAGAAAAAGCATTAGAGGGTAAGACCCAATGTAACCAAGAAGGTAATACACTTGATTTGCCAATGGCTGTATTGACAGTCACTTGAATAATATAAGGTCTTATCGGAGTTGTAAATGCCAATACAATTGCCAATACTAGATTTCCCAGGAAAATGAATCGATAAGGCCTCACAAAAGAGAACACTCTAGAAAGTAGTGCTGCTTTAAATATTTTCTTAGTGGGCGTATCTGACATAAGTCCTCAAAGTTACACTCATTTTTACGTATTTTCGTAGACCAATGGATAATCTAGAAAACGATATTAATCCGGTGATAAAAAGCTGGGATTTGGATGAAGAACAAGAGAAAAAAGAAATTGTTCGACATTATCGCGCCCTATTAAGGTCTTTAAAGACAAAATTAAAAAAGGGAGACAAGGAATTACTGAGATCTGCTTTTGAAATGGCTGCCGATGCGCATAAAACGATGCGTAGAAAAAGTGGAGAGCCCTATATCTTACATCCTATAGCTGTGGCTATGATTTGTGTGGAAGAAATTGGCTTAGGTGTTAGAAGTACCATCTGTGCACTATTGCACGATACAGTCGAAGACACTGATATCACATTGGATGATATTAAAAGTGAGTTCGGAAATGAAATTGCCAAAATCGTAGATGGATTAACTAAGATTTCCACTGTAATGACAACCAATAGTAGTCAACAAGCAGAGAATTTCAAGAAAATTTTATTGACTTTAACAGATGATCCAAGAGTGATTCTTATTAAACTAGCCGACAGGTTACATAATATGAGAACCATGGATTCTATGAAGCAAGAGAAACAATTAAAAATTGCTTCAGAAACCATCTGGGTGTATTCTCCCTTAGCACACAGAATGGGACTATATAATATCAAGACAGAATTAGAAGATCTGTCTATGAAATATTTAGAACCAGACAAGTACAGAGAGATTGCCAGAAAATTAGCAGAAACCAAGAGAGAGCGTACTAAATATATCAATGAATTTATCAGACCATTAAAAGATAAATTAGCTCACACGAATTACGCAACAGAAATATATGGTCGCCCAAAAAGTATCCACTCAATTTGGAATAAAATAAAAAAGAAAGG
>CAZXWT010000004.1:0-34236 GCA_964644475.1 uncultured Sediminibacterium sp.
ATGAAAAAAATACAACCTCTTTTATGCTTGTCCATCTTGTTGATGGCATGTACTGCTAAAGCACAAGACAATGCTGGATTAAGATTGCCAGCTGGATTTTCTGCTACTTTATTTGCTAACAACATTGGTAGTTCAAGACATATTACTATCACAAAATCAGGAGTGGTGTTCGCAAAGTTGAATGCTCCCAATAAAGATGGTAAAGCTATTGTTAGATTAGAAGATGCTAATAAAGATGGTGTTGCTGATAAAATTACTGGATGGGGTAATTATGGAGGAACAGGCATTTATGTAAGAGACAATAATTTATATGCTACTTCAGATCAAGGGATCTACTTATATCAATTAAATGAAAAAGATGAAGTAGTGAATCCAACACAACCCAAAGTAATTGTTAAAGATTTGATTGATAGAAGACAACACTCTTCAAAATCTATTACCTTAGATCCACAAGGAAATATCTATGTAAACATTGGCGCTTATTCTAACGCATGTCAAGAAAAAGATAGAATGCCAGGTTCAAAAGGGATGATGCCTTGTCCTATTTTAGATTCAGCTGGTGGTATCTGGAAATTTGATGGACAAAAAGAAAATCAAGTTTATGGTGATGGCAAACGTTATGCTACTGGTTTAAGAAATGTAATTGGTTTAGATTGGAATACAAAAACCAACAGTTTATTTGTAACACAACATGGTAGAGATCAATTAAATTCTTTCTATCCACAATACTACAGTGATAACCAAAATGCAGAATTGCCTGCAGAAACAATGTATGAAGTGAAAGAAGGGGATGATTGTGGTTGGCCTTATGTTTATTATGATCCATACCAAAAGAAAAAAATATTGTCTCCTGAATATGGCGGTGATGGTAAAAAAGAAGGGGCACCAAATGCATTAAGTCCAATTGTGGCTTTCCCAGCGCATATGGCTCCAATGTCTTTATTGTTCTATAAAGGAACTCAGTTCCCTGCAAAATACCAACAAGGAGCATTCATCGCTTTTCATGGTTCATGGAATAGAGCTCCATTGCCTCAAGAAGGCTACTTTGTTGCATTTGTACCTTTTAAAGACGGCAAGCCCTCTGGTGATTGGGAGATTTTTGCAAATGGTTTTGCAGGAACAGATATTGTGACCAATCCAAGATTGGCTAAAGCAAGACCTTGTGGATTGGCAGAAGGTCCTGATGGCTCATTATATGTTTGTGATGATAACAAGGGTGCTATATTCAAAATTAGTTTCAATAAATAATTATGAAATCTGTTAATGTTTTCTTCTTTGTCTTAGGACTTTTTGCTGTGAATACTATTTCGGCACAAAACATGTCGAATGGTAAAAAGATTTATGAGACTAGATGTTTGGTTTGTCATCAAGCAGATGGTGGTGGTGTCCCTAATATGAATGCACCACTAGATGGAGCTAGCAATGTGGTGGGTAATGATATTGCTAGAATGGTTAAAATTATCAGAGGGGGATATAACGAGAGAGTTGCCTTGGATGGCTATTATTATAGCAATGCAATGACTGCTAATCCTGATTTAAAAGATCAAGATATAGCAGATGTACTATCCTATATCAGAAATTCTTGGTCCAACAAGGCATCAAAAGTGACGCTGGCACAAGTGCAAAAAGTTAAAAAGAAATAAACAATGAGACCTATATTATTTATTGATAGGGATGGTGTGATTTTAGAAGAACCTGCTAGCGATTTTCAAATTGATAGTATCGCTAAGACTAATTTTGTCAAAGGGGCTATTTCCAATTTAAAAAAGATTGCAGAAGATTTTGGATACTATAAAGTAATGGTGACAAATCAGGACGGATTGGGAACTGCATCTTATCCTTTGGACAATTTTGAACCTTATCAGTCATTGATGTTAAGAACTCTTGCTAGTGAAGGTTTTGAATTTGATGAAATTTTCATAGACAAAACTTTTGCTAAAGACAATCAACCAACCAGAAAGCCAGGTACAGGTATGTTAACTGCTTTATTGAACAATGAAGCCTTTGATATAACTAACTCTTTTGTGATTGGGGATAGATGGTCTGATATTGCATTAGCGAAAAATATTGGCTGTAAAGCTATTTATTTGAAATCTCCATTACATACATTAACAGATGAGCAAGAAACTGAGTTAAGACCCTATATTGCTTTTGAAACAGATAAATGGAATGATATTTATAGTTTCTTAAAATTAGGATTAAGAAAAGTATCCCATGAAAGAAATACTAAGGAAACTAAAATTCAAATAGAATTGAATTTAGATGGAAATGGTAATGCATCTATTGAAACGGGTTTAGGTTTTTTTGATCATATGTTAGATCAAATAGCTAGACATGGTGGTTTGGATTTAACAGTGCGTTGTCAGGGAGATTTGCATATTGACGAACACCATACAATTGAAGATGTTGGTATTGCACTCGGTGAAGCATTTGCTAAAGGTTTATTGGATAAAAGAGGCATGGAGCGTTATGGATTTGCCTTGCCAATGGATGAAGCAGAAGCCAAAGTATTAATCGATTTTGGAGGAAGAAATTGGTTGGTTTGGGATGCTAGTTTTAAAAGAGAAAAAATTGGTGAAATGCCTACAGAAATGTTTTTCCATTTCTTTAAATCTTTTAGCGATGCAGCCAAAGCCAATGTCAATATCAGTTGTCAGGGAGATAATGAGCATCATAAAATCGAAGCCATTTTTAAAGCATTCGCCAAAGCCATTAAGATGGCTGTGAAAAGAAATCCTTATAGTGATGCTCTTCCAAGTACCAAAGGGGTTCTTTAAGTGCTAACGGCTGGTAGGAATTTAAATTTTTCAAGGGTTTTTTAACCTTTTTTTGGTATCGAAAGGGTAAAATGAGTAAATTTGCTTTGCAATGAAAACAATAAACAATTTTTGGTGGTGGCATACAAACTCCGTTGGGGTATTGTAATGACATAGCCATTATTGTCAAAATATACATAAACCCCGACAGCATTGTCGGGGTTTATTTTTTTAATGATCAAATAGGAATTGGAATGCAAAAAATGAAGATACATACAGAAGTCAAGAAGATACTGGCAGATACTTATACGCCAGTGGGGATTTATTTAAGATTAAGAGATCGATTTAGGGATACGGTTTTATTAGAAAGTACCGACTCTCATGCTTCTGAAAACAGTTATTCTTTTATTGGAGTAAATGCCATTGGAGGAATAGAGATTTCTTCGATGAACGAAATTGAATACAAGTATCCCAATCAAGAGCCCATCAAAGAAACCATCCAACATGTTCAAGCAGCTCCTGATAGAATTTGGGCCTATATGCAAGAATATGCCATGACCAGTTCAAACAAAGAAGCACAGTTCGCCCAAGGCTTATACGGTTACACAGCTTATGACGCAATTCCATTTTTTGATACCATCCAATTTAAAGAAGGTGCTCCAGTGATCCCATTGATGCGTTATAGATTGTATCAATATGTTTTAGCATTTAACCATTTCAAAGATGAATTATATATCTGTGAAAATAAATTGGAAGGAATAGATTCTGAATTAGATGCTTTAGTGGGTTATATCAAAAGCAAAGACGTTCCTCAATATCCATTTAGTTTGGTAGGCAATGAAAGTTCTAACCAAACAGATGATCAATATAGAAAGGCGGTTGAAAAAGGGATTCAACATTGTATGAGAGGAGATGTATTTCAGATTGTATTGAGTAGAAGATTCCAACAATCTTTTAAAGGAGACGAATTCAATGTGTATAGATCTTTAAGAAATATCAATCCTTCACCTTATTTATTCTTCTTTGATTATGGTGATTATAAGTTGATGGGTTCTTCTCCAGAGGCACAAATTATTATAAATAATGGCAAAGCAGTGGTGCATCCTATTGCAGGGACTTTCAAACGTACCGGTGATGAAGCTCAAGATGCAGCAATGACGCAAAAATTACTAGAAGATCCAAAAGAGAATGCAGAACATGTAATGTTAGTAGATTTAGCGAGAAATGATTTGAGTAGAGTGTGTACTGAGGTAAGAGTAAAAGAATATAGACAGGTGCATTATTATAGCCATGTAATACATTTAGTAAGTGAGGTAGAAGGAAAAGTGGCTGAAGGCGCTAATCCATTTCATTTAATTGCCAAGACATTCCCTGCAGGTACTTTAAGTGGCGCTCCAAAGTTTAAAGCAATGCAATTGATTGATGCTATTGAGCCAACTAAGCGATCTTATTATGGTGGCTGTATTGGTTTTGTGGGTTTTAATGGCACTTGTAATCAGGCCATCATGATCAGAACATTTTTGAGCAGCCAAAATACCTTAACCTATCAAGCAGGTGCAGGTGTTGTAGCGGCAAGTGTTCCTGAAAGTGAATTGCAAGAAGTGAACAACAAATTGAATGCATTGAAAAATGCGATGGTACTTGCCCAAAATATACATTAATTAAAGAGAAAAAGAGATAATGAAAATATTAGTTTTTGATAATTATGATTCCTTTACGTACAATTTGGTCCAAATGATCAAAGAGTTGACTACTGCTTCAGTGGATGTATTTAGGAATGATGAAATAGCATTAGAAGAAATAAAAAATTACGATAAGATTTTATTATCACCTGGTCCTGGCATTCCTTCTGAGTCTGGTTTATTGTTACCATTGATCAAAGAATATGCAGCTACTAAATCTATTTTTGGTGTTTGCTTAGGACAGCAAGCCATTGCAGAAGCTTTTGGTGGCAGCTTAAGCAATTTGAGTAAAGTGTATCATGGTATTGCTACAGATGTTCAAGTAATTAAAGACTCTGTATTATTTGAAGGATTACCTAAACAATTTAAAGTGGGAAGGTATCATAGTTGGGTAGTGAATGAAAAAGATTTGCCCAAAGAATTAGTCATTACGTCTAAAGACGAAGAAGGGTATATTATGTCGTTAGAGCATGCTAGTTTAGATGTAAAGGGAGTGCAGTATCATCCAGAAAGCGTATTGACTCCAGAGGGTGTGAAGATTATTACTAATTGGTTGAAAAATTAAACATCAGAAAAGTTTACAATGAAAAAGATATTACAATATTTATTTGAACACAAAACCTTAAGCCGTGAAGAAGCTAAAGAGATTTTGATTCAAATTTCGGAAGGCCAATATTCAGAACATGAAGTTACTTCTTTTGTGACCGTGTTCTTAATGCGTAGTATTACTATTCAGGAATTAATGGGTTTTAGAGATGCATTACTTTCATTAGCAGTTAGAGTAAATCTAGGAGCAGATGACGCCATAGATATTGTGGGGACAGGGGGAGATGGAAAAGACACTTTCAATATTTCCACTTTAGCATGTTTTATTGTAGCTGGGACAGGTCAAAAAGTGATCAAGCATGGTAATTATGGTGCATCTAGTGTGAGTGGTGCATCAAATGTGATGGAGAAGATGGGTTATATATTCAAGAATGAAGAAGCAAGTTTGACAAATGAAGTAAAAGAAGCGGGTATCTGTTTTTTACATGCGCCTTTATTTCATCCTGCATTAAAAGCAGTGGGTCCTATGCGAAAAAATATTGGTGTAAGAACCTTCTTTAATATGTTAGGTCCTATTGTTAATCCAGCTCAACCTAAGTATCAATTAATTGGGGTGTATAATGTAGAGATGGCAAGAATTTATAATTATGTGCTTCAATCTTTAGAAAAAGATTTCACTTTAATTCATAGCATGGATGGCTATGACGAAATCTCTTTAACTGCAGACACCAAAGTGGTGACGAATAAAGGTGAATTTGTTAAATCACCCATCGAATTGGCTAATATAAAATTAACACAGGAGTCTTTACATGGAGGTGATACAGTAGATGCGGCAGCTGCTATATTTAAAAATATTCTAGAGGGTAAAGGTACAGAAGCGCAAAATGCAGTAGTCTTAGCTAATGCAGCGATGGCTTTAATGGTAACAGGTAAATATGAACAATACGAAGCAGCATTTGCAGCAGCTGAAACAAGTTTAAAAACTGGAGCAGCAAATAAAGCTTTGCAAAAATTAATTAGCCTACAATGAGTAAAAATATTTTAGATACCATTATTGAATACAAGCACATTGAAGTAGCTGAAAGAAAAAAAGCTATTAGTGTGAGTGCATTAGAAGCCATGCCTTTGTTTGAACAAAAACCAGCTTCTTTAAAAGCGTCTATTCAATCGCTTGGCAAAACAGGTATCATCGCTGAATTTAAAAGACAATCACCTTCTAAGGGGGTTATTAATGCAAATGCTTCTGTAGCAGAAGTGACAAAAGCCTACGAGCAATTTGGTGCATCTGGGATTTCTGTTTTAACAGATAAAGAATTTTTTGGTGGTGATTTAGAAGACCTGACCATAGCTGTTCAAAGAACTATTCCAGTATTAAGAAAAGAATTTATTGTAGATGAGTTTCAAATTATGGAAGCAAAAGCTTATGGTGCATCTGTGATATTACTTATTGCGGCATGTTTAAGTCCTGTGCAAGTAAAGCAATTTTCTACTACAGCTAAATCTTTGGGTTTGGAAGTATTATTAGAATTACATGACGAAACCGAATTAGATCATATTTGCGATGCAGTAGATTTAGTAGGTATTAATAACAGAAGCTTAAAATCTTTCGAGGTAAATATTGAACATAGTTTGCAATTGAAAAATAAATTACCTAAAGAGAAATTGAGTATTGCAGAAAGTGGCATATATGATGTAGAAACATTTAAAACTTTGAAAAAAGAAGGCTTTGATGGTTTTTTAATGGGTGAGTATTTTATGAAACAAGAAAATCCGGCAAAAGCTTTTGAGGCATTTACTCAATTGATATAAAATAATAAAGATGCAAACTAAAGTATGTGGCATAACAAGTATAGAGCAAGCTCAGGCATTAGATGTCATGGGAGTAGACTATATTGGCTTTATATTTTATGCACCTTCCAAGAGATATGTTTTGAATAGCTTAAGTTTGGAAGCATTGGCGAGTTTTGTACCAACTACTGCTAAAAAAGTGGGGGTATTTGTAAATGAACCAATTGAAAATGTATTTAAAATTGTAGCAGCAGCTAAATTGGATATGGTTCAGTTGCATGGAGACGAGGATTTGCATTATTGTGAACAAGTTAAAGAAGCAATACCGGTCATTAAAGTTTTTAGAGTAGGGGCCTTGGTGCCGAAAATGGAGGGTTTCGAAAATGCGGCTAATTACTTTTTATTTGATACAGATAGTGCATTATATGGTGGCACTGGAAATCATTTTAATTGGGAGATTATTAAAAACCATTCAATCTCCTTGCCTTTTTTCTTAAGTGGTGGAATTGGCCCAAATGATATCAAAGGTATAGAAGTGATGAAAGCAACCAAAGCAGGAAAACAATTATTAGCAGTTGACTTGAATAGTCAATTTGAAACTGCGCCAGGAATAAAAGATTTAGAAAAAGTTAAAACATTTATACATGCAATTATTTGACACAGCAGCGAATTATCAGCAACCCAATGAAGAAGGTTATTATGGAGAATATGGCGGTGCCTATATTCCAGAAATGTTGTACGGTAATGTAGAAGAGCTTAAAAATAAGTACTTGGAGATCATGAAAGATCCTGGTTTTCAAGCAGAATTCCATGCTTTATTGAAAGACTATGTAGGTAGGCCAACTCCTTTATTTTTGGCGGAAAGATTAAGTAAGGAAATAGGTGCTACCATTTATTTAAAAAGAGAAGATCTATGTCATACTGGCGCGCATAAAATTAATAACACCATTGGTCAAATTTTATTGGCACAGCGTTTAGGTAAAACAAAGATTATTGCAGAGACGGGTGCTGGTCAACATGGAGTTGCTACTGCTACAGTATGTGCTTTAAAAGGATTGGAATGTGTTGTCTACATGGGAGAGAAAGATATTGAGCGTCAGGCACCCAATGTGGCTAGAATGAAATTATTAGGAGCTAAAGTAGTTCCTGCGACTAGTGGAAGCAAAACTTTAAAAGATGCTACCAATGAAGCTATTCGTGCTTGGATAAATGAACCAGACACAACACATTATATTATCGGAAGTGTGGTAGGACCTCATCCATACCCAGATATGGTGGCTAAATTTCAAAGTGTTATCAGCGAAGAAACTAGAAAACAATTAAAAGAAAAAACTGGTTCTGAATTACCTACTCATGTGGTTGCTTGTGTAGGAGGAGGAAGCAATGCTGCTGGAGCATTTTATCATTTCTTAAATGAACCTACAGTAGAAATAGTTGCAGTGGAAGCAGCTGGACATGGTGTGCAATCTGGAATGAGTGCTGCAACAACTCAATTGGGCACTACAGGTATTTTGCATGGCAGCAAAAGTATATTGATGCAAACAAAGGACGGACAAGTAGTCGAGCCCCATAGTATAAGTGCTGGATTGGATTATCCTGGCATTGGACCATTGCATGCGTATTTATTTAAATCAGGTAGAGGGACATTCACCAATGCAACAGATGAAGAAGCGTTAGAGTGGGCTTCTCATTTGTCCAAAATTGAAGGTATTATACCTGCATTAGAAACTGCACATGCTTTTGCCGTTTTGCCTAAATTGAATTTGAAGCCAACTGATGTGGTAGTAGTATGTTTGAGTGGAAGAGGTGATAAAGATCTAGCTACTTATATGTCTAATATAAAAATGTAAACGAATTATATGTCAAGATTATCAAGCTTATTTAATAAAAAGAATGCACGCGTATTGAATGTGTATTGCACTGCTGGATTCCCTAAGTTAAATAGTACATTGGAAGTAATGGAGTCTTTACAAGCGAATGGTGCTGATATTATTGAAGTGGGTATGCCTTATAGCGATCCATTGGCGGATGGAGAAGTGATTCAATCAAGTAGTTTAGTGGCATTAGAAAACGGAATGACTTTAGAAATTTTATTTGAGCATTTAGCTGAAATGAGAAAAACCATTCAAGTGCCTGTTATTTTAATGGGTTATATGAATCCTATTTTACAATATGGATTTGAGCGTTTTTGTGCAGCAGCCAAAGCAGTGGGAGTGGATGGTTTGATATTACCCGATTTGCCTTTATACGAATTTGAGCATATTTATGGAGCAACCATAAAAGCCAATGATTTAGATTTTATATTCTTAGTGACACCAGAAACATCTGAGGAAAGATTAAGAAAATTAGATGCATTAAGTTCTGGATTCATTTATGCAGTAAGTTCTTCTGCTACCACAGGAAAGGACAAAGATTTTTCTAAAGTGGCATTGTATTTGAAAAGATTGAAAGCATTTAATTTAAAAAATCCATTTTTAGTAGGATTTGGTATTAAGGATAAAGAAAGCTTTGATGCAGTAAATGAATATGCCAATGGAGCAATTATTGGATCTGCTTATATCAAGGCATTAAATAAAGGAGATGATATCAATACTACTACAAAAACATTTTTAGCCTCCATTTTGAATTAAACTATGAGTATAGTAATCATACAATATAATGCTGGGAATATTCAATCTGTGCTTTATGCATTAGAAAGAATAGGTGCAGAAGCCATAGTGACGGATAATCAAGAAACCATTATGGCTGCAGATAAAGTTATCTTTCCAGGAGTGGGAGAAGCTAGTACTGCTATGAATTATTTAAAAGAGCGAAACCTTGATCAAGTCATTCAATCTTTGAAACAACCCCTTTTGGGAATTTGTTTAGGTATGCAATTGATGTGCAGTTTTTCTGAAGAAAACAATACGAACTGCTTAGGAATATTTAATGAGCAAGTAAAGCAGTTTATTCCAACAGAACAAAGTTTAAAAGTACCTCAAATGGGTTGGAACACAATCCATCATTTGAAGTCTGATTTATTTAAAGGAGTAACTGAAGAAAGCTATGCATATTTCGTGCATGGTTATTATGCTTCTGTTGGGGAGCATACTATTGCACAAACCAATTATATATTAGATTATAGTTCTGCATTACATAAAGATAATTTTTATGGGGTGCAATTTCATCCAGAAAAATCTGCTTCAGTAGGTGAGCAAATTATTCAAAACTTTTTAAACATTTAATGATGCAAATTATTCCTGCTATAGATCTAATTGATGGCAAATGTGTTCGTCTAACCGAAGGAGATTATGCGCAAAAGAAAATTTACAATGAAGATCCATTAGAAGTAGCCAAAGCATTTGAAGGGATAGGCTTAATGAGATTACATTTGGTAGATTTAGATGGAGCCAAAGCGGGCGAAGTGGTGAATTGGAAAGTATTGGAAAAAATTGCCAATCATACTTCGTTGAAAATTGATTTTGGTGGGGGTATCAAACAAGAAACTACTTTGAAGTCTGTTTTAGATGCTGGCGCAAGCTATGCCACCATTGGTAGTCTAGCAGTAAAGAATAGAGCCCTTTTTGAGGAATGGATAGAAAGGTTTGGGGCCGAGGTTTTTATGCTTGGCGCTGATGTATATGAAGAAAAAATTGCGATTGGAGGTTGGATAGAAAAAACCAATATAGATGTGTATGAATTTATACAATCTTATATAAATAAAGGGATTGGTCAACTATTTTGTACCGATATTCAGAAAGACGGTAAGCTAGAAGGTCCGTCTACAGAATTGTACAAAAAAATTATCCAACAATTCCCTTCGTTAAATCTTATTGCTAGTGGTGGTGTGAGTAATTTACAAGACTTAAAAGATTTAAGAACTATTGGATGTACTGCTGCAATTGTGGGTAAGGCGATTTATGAAAATAGAATTACTTTAAAAGAATTGGCAACATTTTAATACTATGTTAACTAAGAGAATTATACCTTGTTTAGATATCAAAGATGGTAGAACTGTTAAAGGGATCAACTTTGAACAAATTAGAGATGCAGGTGATCCAATAGAGTTGGGCGCTTTTTATGCTAGTCAAGGTGCTGATGAATTAGTGTTTTTAGATATAACAGCAACAGTAGAGAAAAGAAAGACCCTGAGTGAATTGGTGAACAAAATTGCGCATAAAATCAATATTCCTTTCACGGTGGGCGGAGGCATTAAAACAGAAGAAGATGTATATACCTTGTTGCAAAATGGGGCAGATAAAATCTCTATCAATACCGCTGCCTTTAATAATTCTTCCATTATTCAATCTTTCGCAAAAAATTTTGGTAGTCAATGCGTGGTATTGGCCATAGATGCTAAATGCGAAGAAGACAATCAATGGTATGTGTATTTAAATGGAGGTAGGGTAAAGACAGATACTTTAGTCATTGATTGGGCAAAAAAAGCAGTGGATTTAGGTGCAGGAGAAATTTTATTAACTAGCATGAACCATGATGGAACCAAACAAGGTTTTGCATTGGATATTACTGCACAATTGGCTGAAACATTACCTGTGCCGATTATTGCATCTGGTGGCGGTGGGAATGAAGTACATTTCTATGATGTATTTGCAAAGGGTAAAGCGGATGCTGCATTGGCTGCAAGTATTTTTCATTATAGAGAAGTCGCTATTCCTGATTTAAAACAATATTTACACAATAAACAAATTCCGATAAGACTTTAATTTCAACGTACATTAAATTATTTTATATGAATATTCAATTTTCAAAATATGCAGATGGCTTGGTTCCTGCAATTATTCAAGACCAACAAACTGGTAAAGTGTTGATGTTGGGCTTTATGAATCAAGAAGCCATTGACGCTACATTGTCTCAAAAGAAAGTCACTTTTTTTAGTCGAACAAAAAATAGGTTATGGACCAAGGGTGAAGAGAGTGGCAATTTCTTGGAATATATTAGTATGGCATTAGACTGTGACCAAGATACTATTTTGATTCAAGCAAAACCTTTAGGCCCTGTTTGTCATAATGGAACAGATACTTGTTGGGGCGAGACAAATACAGCTTCAGGAATTCATTTTTTAAATACCTTAGAAGAAGTTATCGCTCAAAGAAAAAATACTTCTGCAGATAGTTCTTATGTGGCATCTTTATTTCAAAAAGGGATCAATAAAATTGCACAGAAAGTAGGGGAAGAAGCTGTGGAGACGGTAATTGAAGCGAAGGACAATAATGACGATTTGTTTATTGGAGAAGCTGCAGACCTATTATTCCACTATCTTATCTTATTGCAAGCCAAGGGTTTCAACTTGACAGATATTACCAATGAACTGAAAAAAAGGCATAAAGCATAATTGCTTATATTTGACTATTCAAAAAAATACAATGAAAAAAATACTTTTAGGTTTTTTCGCAATGGCGAGTTTTCAAACCATGATGGCTCAGGGTCTACAAATTAGTGCTAACCTTAAGAATGTTCCAGACAACACTACTGCCAGTTTAATAGATGGTATGGCAAATAAAGTAGTGGACTCTGCAAAAGTAGTTGGCGGAGCTTTTCATTTAAAAGCTGAAGTAGCCAATCCGGGCATCTTTGTGATTGCTTTTGGTGGTTTACCTGCTAAAATACCCATGTTTGTTGGAAATGATCAATTAACTATTACAGGAGATTTAAAAGATGCAAACAATATTGTTTATCAGGGTTCTGCTACACAAAGTTTGTACCTACAATATATGAAAGTGTTAACTCCTCAAATTGAAGGATTGTTTGGCGCAAAAAATATTGGCGCAACTGCAACAGGCAACACTAAGGACTCTGCATTAAAACAAGTGAGTATTAGAGAAGCTGGCATAGCGAATTCTTTGACTGAATTAATTAAAGCGAATAATCAATCACCTGTATCTACTTTGTTTTTATTACAAGTAACTAATTTTGTTCCTGCTGTAAAAGAAAACTTAGGTACTTATTTTGATTTATTAAGTGGTACTGCTAAAACAGGTCCATTTGCTGAGTATATCACTAAAACTATTTCTACTGCTGGTGTCGGCAATATTGGCACAGTACTTCCTGAATTCAAACAAAATGATGTGAATGGAAAGTCTGTAAGCCTGTCTTCATTTAGAGGTAAATATGTATTAGTAGATTTCTGGGCTAGCTGGTGTGGTCCTTGTAGAGCAGAGAATCCTAATGTAGTGAAGACGTACAATGCTTTTAAGAATAAGAATTTCACCGTATTAGGTGTTTCTTTGGATCAAGATAAAGCTAAGTGGTTAGAAGCCATTAAGAAGGATGGTTTAACATGGACACATGTAAGTGATTTAAAATACTGGAACAATGCAGTTGCTGTTCAATTTGGTATTCAAAGTATTCCTGCCAATTTCTTATTAGATCCAAATGGTGTGGTGATTGGAAAGGATTTAAGAGGAGAAGACTTGAGTAGAATCTTGACAGAGAAGATGAAATAATTGAAATGAAATAGTTGTAAAATACTTTAAATAATATTTCAAAATAAAAAAGCCCTGATTATTTCAGGGCTTTTTTATATTCGGTTTCGTCAAATCCAAGTGCAATTATCTTGCCTCCTTCTTCGATCAATGGTCTTTTAATAATTGATGTTTTTTCCATCATTAAAGCTATGGCTGCTTTTTGTGTGCTGATGCTTGCTTGAACTTCGGGAGATAATTGTCTCCAAGTGGCTCCTTTTTTATTGACTAATGTTTCCCAGCCTACTTGTTTACACCAATTAGTTAGAATGGTTGTAGTGATTCCTTTTTTCTTGTAGTCGTGAAATTCGTAAGCTATTTTATTTTTCTGTAACCAATCTAAAGCTTTCTTTACTGTATTACAATTGGGTATTGCGTATACTGTTTTCATCTTTTTTTTATTTTAAATATTTCTTACCCAACCAACTCTCGCTAATGGGTTGCATCCAGCTAGATTCCATGGCTGCCTTGTTACTTACTAAATTATTAAAGTATAAAGTACTGGGAGAGAGTAATCCATTTTCTAAAGCATACCCTACTTGTGCTAATGGTATTGTTTGCACTTTGTCTTTTACCCAAAATGCCAATAGTTCTCTATTGAACATTTGCACTCCAGTCATTTTTTCGATTTCCTTAATTACTCTAACGGAACTATCCGTACTACATCCGCCCACTGTGGTGACACTTTCATCAGCCATCATGATGATAAATTGACCATATAATGCTGTGGCAAATCCTTTCACATTAGATCCATGGCTTTTCCAATTGTCCACAAAAGATTCCAATAAGGGTTCAATCTCAAAAAGCTCTCCCATGGTGAAAGTCCTGTTTGATTGATAAATCCATAATTTGGATTGAGGGTGAAAATCTTCTGGTAATATAGTAGCTAAGTCAACAATCATTTTTACTTATTTTATAGCTTGTGCGACAATTTCGGCAATATCTAATACATCCATTTTTACTTCCTCGTTTCGGTTTTTGATACCATCTGTCATCATGGTATTACAAAAAGGGCAAGCACTAGCCACCATCGAAGCTTTTGTTTCAATGGCTTCGTCTGCTCTTTCGGTATTGATTCTTTTATCTCCTTTTTCTTCTTCTTTAAACATCTGTGCTCCGCCTGCACCGCAACAAAGCCCTTTGGATTTACAACGCTTCATTTCAAGAAGTTCCATGTCTAAACTTTCTAATACTTTTCTAGGTGCTTCGTAAATATCATTAGCTCTACCTAAATAACAACTATCATGGTAGGCAATTGATTTTCCTTTCCATTCATTGCTATCTGTAAATTGAATTTTACCTTGCTCAATTAATTCTTGTAAGAAAGTGGTATGATGAATTACATCGTAATTACCTCCTAATGCAGGGTATTCATTTTTTAAGGTATTAAAACAATGAGGGCAGGTAGTGACAATTTTCTTTATTTCATATCCATTTAATACTTGAATATTTTGATAAGCCATCATCTGAAACATAAATTCATTTCCAGCTCTTCTTGCCGGATCTCCAGTACATGCTTCTTCTTTTCCTAAAATGGCATATTCAACACCCGCCTTATCTAGAATAGTGGCAAAAGCCTTGGTTATTTTTTGAGCTCTTTGATCGAAGCTGCCTGCACATCCTACCCAAAATAGTACTTCAGGTTTTTTTCCTGCAGCTAAAAATTCTGCCATTGTTGCTACTTTCATACAATCTATTTAAGCTTGATTGGTCCATGCATCTCTATCGTCTGGTGAGAACTTCCATGGAGCAAAATTATTTTCAATATTACTAAACATGCCATTCCATTCTGCTGGGGCATTACTTTCTTCCATCACTAAAGATCTTCTTAATTCTACAATTATATCCAATGGAGAAATACTTACAGGACATTCTTCCACACATGCATTACATGTGGTACATGCTCTTAATTCTTCCACACTAATATAATCGTGCAATAAAGATTTTCCATCTTCTTTCCATTCCCCGTTTTGTTGAATTTGTTTACCAACAGCTTCTAATCTATCGCGGGTCTTCATCATGATCGCTCGAGGGCTTAACAATTTACCAGTCATATTTGCGGGACAAGCAGCAGAACATCTTCCACATTCAGTACAACTATATGCGTCCATCAAATTTTTCCAACTTAGATCCATCACATCTTTTGCACCAAATTTGTCTGGTGCTGCAGCGTCTGTTGGAGCCAATTCTGGTTGCATAGCATACAATACTTCTTTTTGCACAGATTCCATATTGTGCATTTTACCTTTTGGTTCTAATGCTGCATAATAAGCATTAGGGAAAGCCAAAATAATATGCAAGTGTTTGGAGTAAGGTAGGTAATTCATGAATGCATAAATGCCCATTATATGTAACCACCATGCAGTGTGTTCGATAGTCGATAATTGCGATTCACTTAAACCATATAATAGTGGTTTAATATGAGAAGATAAAATATAGTGTGCTTCTGGATCTGCAGCATTCATGGTTAGAAATAAACTCATTAATACCACTTCAATGATTAAAATAATATTCGCATCAGATCTTGGCCATCCATTTAAATCTTTACTGATCAATCTTTTGATGGTCAATACATTTCTTCTTATTAAGAATATGATTACAGCAAATAATACTAATCCTGCAAGAATTTCAAAACTATTAATCAATAGCGTATAACATTCTCCCAAATAAGGTGCAAATGTTCTATGAGAGCCTGTTAAGCCATCCACTATTATTTCTAATAGTTCAATATTGATGATAATAAATCCTACGTACACAAATAAGTGTAAAATAGCCACTAATGGATTACTGAACATTTTTTTCTGACCAAAAGCCAATAGTGCAACATTTTTCCATCTTGCTGCTTTGTTGCCAGAAAGATCGGCAGGTTTACCTAATAAAATATTTTTTCTAATAGCCCATAAATTCTTTCCAAATAAAAAGAAAGCTCCCAATGTTAAAAGACCAAATATGATCTCAGCAATCCATGCCATAAGCTGTTTTTTATAGTATTGTACAACAATTACAAATTTAACCCATTTTACACACAAGTTTAGTAGGAATTATTTAATTTGCCGTCATAACAAGTAATTGTCTATAAATCATAGAATATGAGTCCAGAAACTACACAAAAAATTGCCACTTGGTTAAACGGTAATTATGACGAGGCAACAAAAAATACTATTAAAACATTGCAGGCTTCTAATCCTTCAGAATTAGAAGAGTCTTTTTATAAAAATTTGGAATTTGGTACCGGTGGTTTAAGAGGGATCATGGGCGTGGGTACCAATCGAATCAATAAGTATACTATCGGGATGGCCACTCAAGGGTTTGCTAATTATTTAACAAAGACCTATCCTGGCGAAACAGTAAGTGTGGCAATAGGACATGATAGCAGAAATAATTCAAGATTCTTCGCTGAAACCACTGCTCAAGTTTTTGCAGCTAACGGAATCAAAGCACATATTTTTGAAACATTAAGACCTACTCCTGAGTTAAGTTTTGCGATTAGACATTTAGGATGTAAAGCAGGGGTGGTTTGTACTGCATCTCATAACCCAAAAGAATACAATGGATATAAAGCCTATTGGAATGATGGAGGTCAATTAGTGCCACCACATGACAAGAATGTGATCAAAGAAGTAGAAGCCATTCAATCTGTAGATGAAGTAAAATGGACGGGGGGTGAAGCGAATATTCATATGATGGGTACTTCAATGGATGATGCCTATATTAAGATGGTAAAATCTTTAAGTGTGTATCCAGAAGTGATAGCTGATCAGAAAGATTTAAAAATTGTTTATACACCTATACATGGAACTGGTATTACATTGGTGCCAAGAGTGTTGGGCGAATTTGGATTTACGAATGTGACAGTGGTGGAAGAGCAATCTACACCAGATGGCAATTTCCCTACAGTGGGTTATCCTAATCCAGAAGAAAGTGAAACCATGGCCATTGGTTTGGCTAAAGCCAAGGCTTTGGATGCGGATATCTTATTAGGAACAGATCCTGATGCTGATAGAGTAGGTATTGGTGTGAAGAATCACAAAGGAGAGTGGGTATTAATGAATGGTAATCAAACTGCTGTTTTAGCTTTTGCATATATGATGGAAGCTAGAAAAGCAAAGGGTATTGCAAAGCCAAATGATATGGTGATTACTACTATTGTAACTTCAGAAATGATCAATCAAGTAGCCAAACAAAACCAAGTCAATTGCTATAATGTATTAACTGGTTTCAAATGGATTGCTGAATTGATTAAAGAAAAAGAAGGCAAGGAAAATTATATCATTGGTGGTGAAGAGAGCTTTGGATTAATGATTGGAGACCAAATCAGAGATAAGGATGCGGTGAGTGCTGTAGCTTTATTGTGTGAAATGGCCGCATATGAAAAAAGCAAAGGAAGAACTTTGTTCGATAAGATGATTGACTTGTATGTACAATATGGTTTTTATTATGAAAACCTTATCAGTATCACTAAGAAAGGCATGAATGGACAACAAGAAATTGCTGCAATGATGGAAGGTTATAGAAAGAATCCACCAGCTGAGATCAACGGGTCTAAAGTGGCCCATTTATTAGATTATGAATTACAAAAAGGCACTAATTTAATTACAGGGGAGACTTGGACCATTCAATTGCCTAAGAGCAATGTATTGCAATTTATTACAGAGGATGGAAGTAAGATTTCTGCAAGACCAAGTGGTACAGAGCCAAAGATTAAATTTTACTTTAGTGTAAATACTAGCCTAGAAAGTAAAGCTGCTTTTGATGCAACATTCAGTCAATTGGAAGCAAAAATCCAAGGTATCATTAAAAGCATGCAATTAAATTAATCGCATGCGTGAATTAAAGGATGAATATATCCATAAGGGATTAAGAAAGCAATTAGTAGATCTTTTGAGAACCAAAGGAATTACAGATGAAGCAGTATTAAATGCGATAGGTTCAATACCTAGACACTTTTTTTTAGATTCTGCTTTTGATAGAATTGCATATGAAGACAGGGCATTTCCTATTGCTGCAGATCAAACTATTTCTCAACCATATACAGTAGCCTATCAAACCCAATTACTCCAATTAAAAAAGGGGGAGAAGGTTCTGGAAATTGGAACAGGTAGTATGTATCAAACATCTGTTTTGGCTGCTATGGGAGCTAAAGTATATACCATCGAGAGACAGAAACAATTATACGATTTAACTAAGAGATTCCCTTTTAAAGCGGAGTATCCCAATATACATTTTCATTTTGGAGATGGCTTTGAAGGAATTCCTGAAGAAGCTCCTTTCCATAAAATATTAATTACCGCTGCTGCTCCAAAAATTCCTGAAAAATTGTGGGAGCAATTAAAAGTTGGCGGGAAAATGGTGATTCCGGTAGACGAGTCTGACTCTACTCAAAGAATGCTAAGGTTAACAAAGAAAAAGGATGGAAAAGAAAAAAGAGAATCCTTTGATGAATTCTCTTTTGTTCCAATGTTGGAAGGAAAATCTCAGAAATAAATTACTGAGGGATTTGATCCATGCCTCCTCCGCCTTCTTCCACTTTATTATTTTTTCTTCTTAACAAGTTCATATCGAATTTACCAAAACGATAAGAGAAGTTTACTCTAAATAATTGTTGGTCTCTTACTCTTGTTTGGTTTTGTATAAAGTAAACACTTTCTGAATAAGTCTTATTCACTCTTGTTTTAAACACATCATTTACACTGAATGATAAACTTGCAGTGTTGCCTCCTTTGATAGCCCATTCTTTTCTAATAGCCATATCAAAATCATACACTGGCAAATTATATCCTTGTGCAGTTGACTGAGGTCCTCCAAAACCACCGCCTGGTCCACCAAATCCACCACCTCTACTTGCACTACCACCTGGAGGTAAAATAGTTTTAGCTTGGTATTGTCCGCTAAATTGGAAAGACAGGGTTTTAGTTAATTTAAAAGTATTATTCATTTTACTAAACCAGCTAGTTAAATCATTGTTTACATTTTGTCCAGGAATAGTTGCTTCGATAGCTGATTTAAATAAGTTAAAACTTAAATTCAAATCCCACCATTTTGTCACAGATGTTTTATTACTTAATTCCAATCCATATACTTTTGCGGTATTGGCATTGATAGAAGAACTGAAATAAGCACTGTCGCCATTGGCACTAGCACGGTTAATGTCTTTATAAACATAGTTAGTGATTAAGTCAGTACTATATTTATAATAAATGGTTGCTAAAAAGTTAGATCCTTTTTTATAAGCATTATTATAAGCTATTTCAAATGAATGAGTAAACTGAGGCTTTAACGCTGGATTACCAATTTGAATATTTTGGGGATCGCTATAATCAGGGAAAGGCAATAATTGGAAGAAATTTGGAGGGCTAATTCTCTTTGAATAATTCAATTGGAAATCTTCCTTGTCATTTTTCTTATAATTAATAAATGCACTTGGGAATAAACTAATAGGGTAGCTGTTCTTAAATCTTAAAGAATCGTTTCCTCTTGAATTTAAAATAGCTCCATTATATTCTCTGCTTTCAGCACGTAAACCTAGTTGGTAGCTGAACTTGTCTTTTTTGAAACCTAAATTACTGTATGCAGCATATACCTTTTCGTCGTAATTATAAGGATTACTGATATTTGACAATAAAATATTATTTCTAAATTGGTCTCTTTTATTGTATTCACTTCTATAATTGTACCTCACGCCAGTTTCAAACTTCATTTCATTTTTAAACTCTCTCACATAATCCAAATTGTAAGTATAATTTTTATTATTACCTACACCCACACTTCTTTGGTTTAGTATGGTAGAATTGATGGTTGACCAGTTGTTTGATTCGGATTCGTTGTAATTGAAGTCTGTACTGATTTCGTGCCCTTTCTCTGCAAATAAATGCTTATAACTTAATTGCCCACCCTTATTTAAAAATTCGAAATGAGAATTATTATCTAAACTATAATTTCTGGTATTATTTGAAATGACAGAATCAATAATTTGATTGCCTGTATTATTAAAAGCACCCTTTACAACATTACCATATAAAGAGAATGTATTTCTATTGTCTGGTAAATAATCCAATCCTGTTCTGAAAAAATTAAAACTACCATTACTAGTACTGTTATTAATAGTTTTTATACTTGTTGGATTTAGTGAACCAAGAATTTCTCTGATATTTTCAGATGTGCCTATAGATTTACGTT
This sequence comes from uncultured Sediminibacterium sp., assembly GCA_964644475.1. Taxonomy (GTDB): domain Bacteria; phylum Bacteroidota; class Bacteroidia; order Chitinophagales; family Chitinophagaceae; genus Sediminibacterium. Next base: position 20,410 of record CAZXWT010000004.1, read on the forward strand.
CATTGATATTTGCATTTGCAGAGAAGTTTATTTTATTATCTCTTAAATTGATATCACCACCGCCATTAAATTTGCCTCTCATATCAATGCCAGTTCTAATACCTCCGTTATAACCATTCTTTCTGTTTTTCTTTAGAACGATATTTAAAATACCGGCATTACCACCAGTGGCATCATATTTAGAAGAAGGGTTGGTGATAATCTCTACTCTATCTATAATATCTGCAGGAATTTGATCCATTGTTAAAGTAGTAGGTCTGTTGTCAATCAATAATGTTGGAGCAGCATTTCTTAAAGTAACATTACCATCAATATCCACATTTAAGTTGGGTATATTTTTCATTACTTCAACTGCTGTTTGGCCAGTGCTCGTTAAATTCTTGTCTACATTGAATACTTTTCTATCAATGCCCATTTCAAATTGTGGCTTTGCGGTGGAGGTAACTGTTACGCTAGCTAATTCATTAGGGTTTTCTTCTAATTTAATATTTCCTAAATCTTTATCTACCATTGCTAGCATATCTTGCATATTCCCGCCGCCATTCATTTTTATATTAAAACTAACAGGCTTCTCTAATTTTTTATATCCAATACCAGTGAAAACTAATTTAAAATTAGCGCCCATAATTGGTAAATTGTCAAAACTAAAATCTCCATTACTAGCACTAATCATAGTACCTACAATCACTTCTGTAGTTTTCTTAGTAGCTGGATCAAACTTGTTATTTTTTAATTGTATGGTAATGCCATCAATGCCTTTTTTGTTGGCATCCACTACTTTACCATAAAAATGACCCATGTTCATATTTCCGCCACCAGTTCTTGCAGCAGCTCCAGGAAATTGGGCAAAACTGTTTATTTGGGCTACAAATAAACATCCAATAATCAATAGTATATTTCTCATAATCTTTATTTAAACATTTATATTTCAATAGATTCACTAACCAATATAATTAGCTGCAAATATCCAACATCTTTATGTGGCTATAAAGGGAGATAGTATGAACGGCAATTAAACCTTATTTAACTGCCAAATGCAGGGTTAAAAAATGGACCAAACCAGATAACTAATACAAGCCCAAACTATACCAAGGGCAATTGCCAACTTTCTCATGGGTGAAGTGGCTTTTAAAATCGCTTTTTTGATAATAGGTAGAGATTTTTCTTCAAATTGCTCAATCATGGTTTGTTGAATATTGTTTCCGAAAACATGAATTAAATCGGGGAACATATTTTGTAGTTCTTCAATGAATACTTCTTTCAATTGTTGAATTGTTTTATCACCAATAAACATGGCAATCATTGGCAATTTTTGAGTCAATCTATTTCTGAAAAAATCATCTAATTTGGTATCAATCACTGGAATCAATTGATCCAATTGTTTGGGTAAATGATCTGCAGGTATTAATTGCTGCCATTCTATAGTTTTAACCCATTGAAGAATTGGAGCTTCCCAGTGGATTCCCAAAATATGAATGGATTTTTTAGGATAAAAAAGTATTCCAACCATACCCCAGCTAATTAACCATGCAAAGGCTGCGAACATGATCAGTAAAAAAACAAAAAGCGCCATAATATTGATTTAAAGAAAAAACCCATCCCGAATTACGGGACAGGTTTTTAGGGGGAGAGTAATGGGTCTCGAACCCACGACCTACAGTGCCACAAACTGTCGCTCTAACCTACTGAGCTATACCCTCCATTTTGGGTCGCAAAAATACATTAAATCAGTAATCTATAAAATTAGTTGGGCATGTTTTTATAAAATTATGGTAAAAAGATCCAGAATATCCAAGATTAGCAGCTTTCAAAGCCATTTTACGCTATTTTTGAATTTCTTCATGCGAGTAATTATGACATATGTAAAACAAAATAAGTGGACATTTTTAGCCACTATCTTAGTCTTTGGGGGTTTATTTTTCGCTTTTAATATTGTATCTGAGCAACAAGAGCCAAGTTCTGTAAGACATAGAAAGCTAGTATCTACTATTGGGCAGTTATTAGAAACTGAACATTATAGTCCTAGAAAAATAGATGATGCATTTTCAAAAGAAGTTTTTGATGCTTATTTCAAGGCATTGGATCCAGAAAAGTCTTTGTTTTTCCAGTCGGATATCGATAGTTTAAAAATATATGAAAGAAGAATTGATGATGAAATTCATGGAAGTCCTTTAAGTTTTACTGATGCTGTTGACATGGTATATGATAGAAGAATAAAAGAGGCAAAAACTTTGTTTAATAAACTTATTGAGCAGCCTTTTGATTTTAACAGTAACGACTCTATTTATTTTGACGCAGATGCAATACCTTTTCCTAAAAATGCTAAAGAACGTGATGAAAGATGGAGAAAATTATTGACCTATAGAGTATTAGATAGATATGTTTCTGCTATCGAAGAAAGAGAAAAGAATAAAGGGAAAGAAAAATATATTGTAAAATCTGATTCTTTAATTGAAGTTGAATCAAGAAATGCAGTCAAAAAAATTCAATTAAAAAAGTTCGAATCTCTTGAAAGAACATTTGGTAAAGAAAAAAGATTTGAAACCTTTTTAAATACTATTACCACTTTAATGGACCCTCATACCGATTATTTTGCTCCTGTAGAGAAGAGATCTTTTACAGAGCAAATGAGTGGGGTGTTTTATGGTATTGGTGCTTTATTAGGCCAAGATGATAATGGGGTTAAATTAGTGAACATTACTCCAGGCGGCCCAGCTTGGAAGTCAGGACAATTGGTAGCTAATGATGTGATTATTAAAATTGCCCAAGGCGCAGATGAGCCGGTGGACATTGAAGGGTATGAAACTACAGAAGCTGTAAAATTAATTAGAGGTAGTGAGGGTACTGAAGTAAGATTAACTGTAAGAAAACCTGACGGAACTATTAAGGTGGTTGCTTTAAAAAGAGAAAAAGTTGTCTTGGATGAAGGTTATGCAAGAAGTGCAGTTATCACAAAAGGCAATGATAAATATGGCTATATATACTTGCCAGATTTTTATGCAGATTTTGAAAGAGAAGATGGACATAGATGTTCAGAAGACGTTGCCAAAGAAATTGTAAAATTAAAAGCCGAAAATGTAAAAGGTATTACTATTGATATTCGATATAATGGTGGAGGTTCTTTATATGAAGTGGTTCAAATGGTGGGTTTATTTATTGACAAAGGCCCTGTTGTTCAAATAAGAGACAAGGGAGGAAGATCTCAGGTATTATATGATGAGACACCAGGCACTTTATATGATGGTCCATTGGTAGTAATGGTGAATGAGTTTAGCGCATCGGCAAGTGAAATTTTTGCAGCAGCTATTCAGGATTATAAAAGAGGAATCATTGTAGGAAGTAGCTCTTCTTATGGTAAAGGAACAGTTCAAAGAAATGTTTCTTTTGGTAAACCATTGGATTCTTTGGGAATTCAAACAGAGTATGGCGCAGTAAAATTGACTATTCAAAAATTTTATAGAATCAACGGAAGTTCCACTCAAAAGAGAGGTGTAGCGCCAGATATTGTTTTACCAGATGAGTATGAGTTTTTCAAGTACAGAGAAAAAGATAATCCAACTGCTTTACCTTGGGATGAAATGGAGAAAGCTAAATATCAGGTTTGGACAAAGAGTCCCAATATTTATACAATTGCTAGTGCAGAAAATAAAAAGTTAAGCACAGATACAGCCATTAGCAGATTTAAGAAAAATGCTCAGTGGATTGCAGGTCAGGTTGATCGACCTTCTTATTTGAATATAGAGAAATTCAAAGTATTCAAAAAACAAATTCAAGATATCGTTCAACAAAATGAAAATATTTTAAAGCTGAAAGAACCTATGCAGGTTTCCCCCCTTAAAGCTGATCATGATAAGTTTTATAACAACCCTGACAAGGCTAAGCAAGATAGATATCAGGCATGGCTGAAGCAGGTTGCTAAAGACATTCAATTATCACAGTCAAATGCACTTTTAGGTAAATTAACGATGGCTAGCGCTGTGGTAAAGAAGGGATAAGTTTAAAATAATAACAATGGCAGTAGAAGTTAATGAGAAAGTTTGGCATGTAATTTATACCAAATCTAAGTGGGAGAAGAAAGTAGATAGTCTTTTATTACAAAGAGGTTTCGAAAGCTGGTGTCCAGTTCAGAAGAAAGAGAGACAATGGTCTGACAGAAAAAAGATTATAGAAGAACCTCTTTTTAGATCTTATGTTTTTGTAAAAGCAGCTAAAGAAGATCGTAATCAAATTTTATCAGTTAACGGAGTGGTTAACTTTTTATACTTTGAAAAAAAGCCTGCTATTATTAGAGATAAAGAAATTGAAACCATCAAGAAATATTTAGGAGAATCTTATCAATCCATTCAAGTAGTGGACATGACAAATATACCAGCACAGACAAGGGTCTCTATAAATAATGGTCTATTTATGGGTCAAAAAGGGGAAGTAATCAAATCTGGTAAAAGAAATGTTTTTGTTCGACTTGATAGCATCAATATGATGATGATTGTGGAATTTAAAGTGGAAGAGATTACGGTAGATTAAGCAATAGTCCAATCTATAATTTGATTGCTCCATTCCTGCCTATAAGGCGTGGTGATTCTAATATAATTATCTGTATAGCCTTCTAGCATAGCAATATCACTTGGATCTTTTTGTTTGATAGATTCAAACAAAACTTTTCTAGTAGATCCAATATGTCTCGCTTTGAAGTATTGTTCTTTTTGATAAGACAAATTGCGAAGTATTTTATTTCTTTCTTGTCTTACAGAAATGGGAACTACAGGTTTGATGTCTAAGGCTTTGGTAGCAGCTCTTTCAGAATAAGTAAATACATGTAAATAGGATATCTCTAATGCATGAATAAAATCCATGCTTTCTTTAAAGTAAGCTTCTGTTTCTCCAGGAGATCCTACAATCACATCCACTCCAATACTTGCGTCTGGAATGAGTTGGTTGATTAAGTCTATTTTGTCTTTATATAATTGACTATTATACCTTCTTTGCATTAATTTCAATACTGCATCAGAACCGCTTTGCAATGGAATATGAAAATGGGGCATGAATCTTTTGCTTTGCGCTACCCATGCAATCATTTCATCTGTCAATAAATTGGGCTCAATTGAAGAGATGCGGTATCTTGGAATATTGGTTTCTGTATCCAATGCTTTGATTAAATCAAAAAAGTTTTCTTCTCTTTTTTTACCTCCGTCAAATCCTTTTCCAAAGTCGCCCAAATTAATTCCAGTGAGCACAATTTCTTGAACTCCATTAGCTGCTAAACCCTGCGCTTGTTTCACCACATTCTCAATACTATCACTTCTGCTTTTACCTCTTGCCATTGGAATAGTACAAAAAGAACAACTATAATCACATCCATCTTGCACTTTCAAAAAAGTTCTAGTTCTATCATTCACAGAATAAGAACTATTAAAGCCAGAAACAGTTTCGATATCACAGCTGCAGATTTTAGTGGCATCGCCTTTTGAAAGTGTTGCGATATGCTCCACTAGATTGAATTTTTCGGCAGCTCCTAAAACCAAGTCAACACCCGGAATCTCTGCTATTTCTTTGGGTTTTAATTGTGCATAGCATCCAGTAATCACCACAAAACTTTCAGGGGCTAATTTTTGAATTCTTCTTACCAATTGCCTGCATTCTTTGTCTGCATTTTCTGTAACAGAACAAGTATTGATCACGTATACGTCTGCCTGCTCCGTAAAAGCCTTTTTCTCAAAGCCTTCTTGCTCCAATTGTCTAGAAAGGGTAGAAGTCTCTGAAAAATTAAGCTTACAGCCCAAAGTATGAAAGGCGACAGAACGTTTATTTTCCATGGGCTGCAAAGATAAAAAACATAGGGGGAAACCGGAAATCTTAAAATAATCATAAACCGGGCCTATATTTCCCTTTTTGCCTAGATTAAGTTAAGTTTGCAACTACTAAAATGGTTAAGAATGGACTTTAAAAAAGTAAACAATTGGACAGGCTGGTTAGTGACTTTAATCGCTTGTACTGTGTACATTATGACAATGGAAGCTACTGGTAGTTTCTGGGATTGCGGTGAATTTATCAGCAGTGCATATAAATTACAAATTCCACACCCTCCTGGTGCCCCTATGTTTGTCTTGATGGGTAGAATTTTTATCATTCTTTTCGGAGACAATCCATTGACTGCTGCAAGAGCTGTCAATGCAATGAGCGCTTTAGCAAGTGGATTCACTATATTATTCTTGTTCTGGACCATTACACATTTTGCAAAAAGAATGGTGGAGAAAGCAAGTGGTGCTGAGTTGACTCAAAACCAAATCATATTGGTAATGGGTGCTGGTGTCGTAGGTGCTTTGGCGTATACATTTAGTGATTCATTTTGGTTTTCTGCTGTTGAAGGAGAGGTATATGCATTAAGTTCTTTCTTTACAGCATTAGTTTTTTGGGCTATTTTAAAATGGGAACATAAAGCGGATCAACCAGGTTCAGAAAAGTGGATCATTTTTATATTTTATATGATGGGTGTTTCTATAGGAGTACACTTATTAAATATCTTAACCATTCCAGCAATTGTAATGGTGTATTATTTTAGAAATTACAAACCAAGTTGGAAAGGTGGATTAGTAGCATTTTTCATTGGAGTAGTGATTACAGGATTTATCCAAGTATTCTTAATTCAATATACTATCAAGTGGGCTGGTGCTTTTGACGTAGCTTTTGTAAACAGCTTTGGTTTGCCTTTCTTTAGTGGGTTTATCACTTTCTTTGTTTTATTAGCAGTGTTGATTGCATTAGGTATTCGATATGCGAATAAGAAAGGGTATTACTTTATGAAATTGGGTATTTGGTCAATGGTATTCTTCTTCTTAGGCTATACTAGCTATATTACAACAATGATCCGTTCTAATGCAGATACTTCTGTAGATATGTATAATGTAGACAATCCAGTGACTTTAATGGGTTATTTGGGAAGAGAGCAATACGGAGATTGGCCAATACTTTATGGTCCAGATTATGTAGATAAAGTAGACAATATCGAAGGCAGCGATCAATATGTAAAAGCAAAAGACACTTATGAAATAGCTGGAAAAAACTATAAACGTGATTGGGCATCTGCACCTTCTGCACATTTGTTTCCAAGAATGTGGGATTCTGAAAACGATCGCGGTCAAATGGATAGTTATAAAGCATTTGCTGGGGTAGTGGATGGTGAAGCTCCTACATTAAGAGACAATATTAAGTACTTTACCAATTACCAATTTGGATTTATGTACTTACGTTATTTCTTATGGAATTTCTTTGGTAAACAAAACGATTTACAAGGTTTTGGTAATGTAAGAGATGGTAATTTTAGAACTGGAATATCTTTTGTAGACAATGCCATTTTTGGAGACCAATCTAAATTACCAGATTCAATAAGCCATAATAATAAAGCGCAGAATAACTTATACATGTTGCCGTTTATATTGGGTGTAATGGGCTTTATTTTTCAATATCAACATGCTAAGAAAGATTTTGTGGTAACAGGGTTGCTATTCTTCTTTACTGGTATTGCGATTGTTTTATATTTAAATCAGGTAAGCTTACAGCCACGTGAACGTGATTATGCTTATGTAGGTTCGTTCTATGCATTTGCTATATGGATTGGCTTAGGTGTTTTACAAGTGGCGGAATGGTTAAGAAAAGCAGTGGCACCAAAGATGGCTGCTATTGCGGCAACCTTAATTTGTTTATTGGCTGTACCTGCTTTGATGGCGCAACAAGAATGGGATGACCATGATAGAAGTCAAAAAACCTTACCAAGAGATTTGGCTAGAAACTATTTAGAGAGTTGCCCTCCAAATGCCATCTTATTCTCGTTCGGCGATAATGATACATATCCATTATGGTATGCACAAGAGGTAGAAGGTATCAGACCAGATGTGAGAGTTGTAGTAAATAGTTTATTAGGTTCTGATTGGTATATGAAAGAATTAAGATACAAAGTAAATCAGAGTGATAAGTTTGACATGATCTTCACAGAAGAGCAGGTTGCTGGTAATAAATTAAATGCGGCTTATTATTATCCAGTACCAGGATATACAGAAAATCAATATTATAATTTGGATTCAGTATTGAGATATGTAGTTGCTGACCCTGCTGGTAAATACCAAATGGCTACACAAGATGGAAGTTCGGTAAATATTTTCCCGACTCATAAGTTTTATGTGCCTGTTAACAAAGCAAATGCTTTGGCATCTGGTATTGCAAAGCCAACCGATTCAATTGTGAATGAATTGAAAATCGATTTTAATCCGAATAGACAGTATTTAGTGAAAAACGAAATGGCCATTTTTGCAATTATTGCAACAAGTCAATTCAAACGTCCTATCTGCTTTACTTCACAACAAGATTTAAAAGATCTTGGGTTAGATAAGTATGCTCGTCAAACAGGTATGGCTTATCAATTAGTGCCGGTACTTAATTCTCCAATTGATACAGATAATGCTTTCAAAAATATCATGAATAAGTTCAGTTTTGGAAATGCACAAAATGCTAATGTTTATTTTGATGAAGAAAATAGACGTCATTTGAATTCTATCAGATATTCTATCGCTGAAATAGCTTTAGCGCTTGCAGCAGAAGGAAAGAAGGATAGCGCAAGACAATTATTGAAGAAGATTGATGCTGTAACCAATGAAAAGAATTTCCCTTATGGTATGACATCTAATAGAGGTAATCAGCATAATTATTTTAGCTATGTATTCATGCAGGCTTGTTATGCAGCAGACGATAAAGTATTGGCTAAAAAAGTAAGTACTTCTGTAATGAAAGATTTAAAACAACAATTGACTTATTATAGATCACTTGGAGAAGCAATGAGTGAAGATCAGTTTATGCAAAATGCGGATGCCGCTTATCAAGGAAAGCCGAATGCGTTAAGTAATAAGCAAATGTCTTTTGTACAAGATATTCTAACTTGTTATCAGTTAGAAGCAGCTATTGCTAAATTAGAAACAGATATTACAACAAAGTAGATAATACTTTCACTACCTGATCAATTTCTTGACGGGTATTGTTCTTAGAGAAGGAGAATCGCACAGTAGCGATATCTCCTTCTTTTTTTAGCGCCTGTATTACATGAGATCCTTGCTGTGCACCACTAGAGCATGCGCTTCCGCCACTAGCGCAAATATGATGTATATCTAAATTAAAAAGCAACATTTCTGACTTTTCAGTCTTTGGGAAATTAGTACTTAATAGGGTATATAAACTTCTTCCAAATGGATCTCCATTAAAGCTCACTCCTGGAATTTTTTCCACCAGTTGGTCATGCATATATTGTTTTAGAGATTGCATATAAGCACTTTCTTTCTCATAAGATTCAGTGGCTAATTCAAGTGCTTTTGCAAATCCAACAATACCATATAAATTTTCTGTACCTGCACGCATATTTCTTTCCTGCGCACCACCATGAACCAATGGGCTAATCTTTATATTTTCATTGATATACAAAATACCCACTCCTTTTGGTCCATGAAATTTATGGCCTGCACCAGTAATGAAGTCTACAGGAGTTTCTCTTAAATTAAAAGGGAAATGTCCTACAGTTTGAACCGTATCACTGTGAAAATAAGCATCATATTTTTTACATAAATTACCCACTTCATGAATATCAATCATATTGCCAATTTCGTTATTAGCATGCATGATGGAGACAATCGTTTTCTCTGTATTATTCTTTAATAGGTTTTCAAGGTCTTCCATATCTATATGTCCATTGGGCAATATTTTTACCCAAGACAATTTCACACCATGTGATTTAGCCAAATATTCTACCGTATGTAAAGTGGCATGATGTTCAATTGGTGAACTAATAATATGTTTACATTCTAAATCAATTATAGCAGCATTCAATATTGTATTGCTGCTTTCAGTTCCGCCACTGGTAAAAAATATTTCAGAAGGTTTTGCACCTAAATTTTTTGCAACAGATTTCCTTGCCTGTTCCACTGCCATTCTGGTTTCTCTGCCATAGCTATAAATAGAAGAGGGATTTCCAAATTTTTCTGTTAAATAAGGCATCATAGCCTCTAAAACTTGTGGATCTAATGCTGTGGTTGCAGCATTGTCAAAATAAATTCTTTCCATCCCTGTCTATTGTATTGAATGTATAATTGAAATAATGGAGTCTGCTAAATCATCAGCAGCTTTTTGTGATTTAGCTTCTGTATAGATGCGCATTATTGGCTCTGTATTACTAGTTCTTAAGTGTACCCATTCTTCTTCAAAATCAATTTTAAATCCATCTACTTTATTAATAGGGAATTTTGAAAATTTGTTTTCTAAAGTGCTGAATATAGTATCCAAAGAAAGAGAGGCATTTAAATCCATTTTCTTCTTACTCATAAAATATGCTGGGTAAGAAGCTCTAAGTGTAGATGCTGTTTTGTTGCTGGTAGCTAAATGACTTAAAAATAATGCTATGCCAATCAATGCGTCTCTTCCGTAATGTAAATCAGGTACAATGATTCCTCCGTTTCCTTCTCCTCCAATTACTGCTTTTTCTTTCTTCATCATATTCACCACATTTACTTCACCAACAGCACTTGCGAAATAATTGCATCCATGTTGTTTTGTGATATCTCTCAATGCTCTTGTAGATGACAGATTACTTACTGTGGATCCTTTTTTATTTTGTAATATATAGTCCGCCACTGCCACTAGGGTGTACTCTTCACCAAATAATTCACCATCTTCACTAACAAAGCAAAGTCTGTCCACATCAGGATCTACTGCAATACCTAAATGAGCTTTCTTACTTGTAACGGTTGAGCAAAGCTCGGTAAGATGCTCTTTTAATGGCTCTGGGTTATGGGCAAAATTGCCAGTCATTGCTTCGTTTAAAACAGTAATATTTTTTACACCTAAGGCATGTAATAATGCAGGAACAGTAAAGGCACCAGAGCTATTGATAGCATCTACAACTATTGAAAAGTTAGCTGCTTCAATTGCCTTCTTGTTCACTAAAGGATATTGAAGAATTGCTTCAATATGTTTTTCTAAACTATTGTTGTCTGCAATCAATGAGCCGAGGGCATCTATAGTTGCGTAATTAAAATCTTCATTAGCTGCAATGCTTAAAATTGTTTTCCCTTCCTCAGCACTAACAAATTCTCCTTTCTCATTTAATAATTTCAATGCATTCCATTCTTTTGGATTATGACTTGCAGTCAAAATAATACCACCATCTGCTTTTTCAAAGACCACAGCCATTTCCACAGTAGGAGTAGTACTTAATCCTAAATGAATCACATCAATTCCCAAAGCCAGTAAACTTTGTTCAACCATGGCTTCCACCATATTTCCGCTCATCCTACCATCTCTTCCAACTACTACTTTCTTTTTTCCACCAGATTTGGAAATCAACCAGCTTCCATAAGCAGAAGCAAATTTCACCATATCCAAAGGGGTAAGGTTTTCATTAGGTTTGCCACCGATGGTGCCTCTGAATCCGGATATACTTTTAATTAATGCCATAAATAGTTCGAATTGAGTAGCAAATTTACTTCAAATTTTTCCACTTCTTGTATCTTTATGGCATGACAAATAGCATTTGGGCATCCCTTTTGGCAAAAGATCAGGCATTATTTAGCTTAATCAACGGTGCTTGGACCCATCCATTATTGGATAAACTACTCCCTTGGTGCAGAAATGCCAATAACTGGTACCCTTTTTATGCTGTTATTTTGGTGTATTTATTCATCAAATGGGGTAAGCTTGCTTGGAAATGGCTATTGTTGGCAGTGCTTAATTTGACGCTTACAGATCAAATTAGCAGTAGTATTTTTAAGCCATTAGTACAAAGATTAAGACCATGTGCAGATCCATTGATGGCAGGGAAAATCAGATTGTTATTAGATCATTGTTCTGGTGGTTTCAGTTTCACCTCTTCTCATGCTGCCAATCATTTTGGTTTGGCTATGTTTATATTTATGACACTTCAATCTTTGTTTAAAAAATATACTTGGTTGTTTTTTATATGGGCGGCAGTCATTGCATATGCACAGGTATATGTTGGTGTGCATTATCCATTAGATATTTTTGCTGGATCAATAATTGGAATAGTAGTGGGCTGGTTGTGCGGATCAATATTTAATAAATGGAAACAACATGCATAAGAATAGTTTTGTTATCAGTTTGATAGCCATTTTAACGGTATACCTAATTGGGGCATACATGATTCCATTGATGGATGTGGATGCTGCTCAATATGCTTCAATTAGTCGAGAGATGTTAGAGAAACATTCTTATCTACAAATCTTTGATTTGAATACAGATTATCTAGATAAGCCACCTATGTTGTTTTGGTTGTCCGCATTATCTATGAAAATTTTTGGCATCCATGACTGGGCATATAGAATTCCTTCCTTATTGTTTTTAGGATTGGCATTATATTCAACATATCAGTTTGCTAAATTATATTATTCAACTACTACTGCAAGAATAGCCACTTTGATATTGGCTTCTAGCCAAGCTTTTTTCTTAATCGCTCATGATATCAGGACAGATACTATGCTTGTAGGTTGGGTGATGGCAGCTATTGCAGCTATTGCTTATTGGAGTGTAACTAAACAAACTAAATTTTTTTTCATAGGGATGCTTGCTATTGCAGGGGGTATGATGACCAAGGGGCCAATAGCCTTGGTGGTGCCAATTCTTTGTTTTGTGCCAGAATGGTTTTGTAAAAAAGATTGGGCTTATTTTTTCAAACCTATTTATCTATTGGGTATTATTTTGATTGCTATTTTATTATTCCCAATGACCTGGGGTTTATACCAACAATTTGATCTACATCCAGGTAAAATAATTAATCATCGTCCAATACAATCTGGTGTTGAATTTTATTATTGGACTCAAAGTTTTGGAAGATATACTGGCGAGAATGCTTATAAAGAAATGGGCTATTTCACATTCTTATTAGAGAATATGTTTTGGAGCTTTCTGCCTTGGATCTTTGTGTTTTTGTGGGCCTTGGCAGCAAAGTTTATTACAATCTTTAAAGAAGGAGTATTTCATCCAGCTACAGAAAGAATAAGTTTTTTCGGGTTTGTATTCACTTATTTAGTGCTATCAAGAAGTCAGGCGCAATTACCTCATTATATTTTTGTGGTATTCCCTTTGGCTGCTATTTTGACTGCTGCGCATTGGGAGAAGATACTTTGGAATAATACATCTACTAGTAAAAGTGTGAAAGCTTTGTATCGATTCCACATTGGTCTGTTTATGTTATTTGTGTTTATAGTCGGTGTAATTCTTTCTGTGCCTTTTGGTATAGCGCCAATCATACTTATACTAATAGGATTGTTGATATTGATATTGTTTATTGTGTTGTTGTTTTCTAGATATACAATAGGGCAGAAGTGGTTTTATAGTGCGATTGTGCTGTGGATTGGAGTGAACTTAGTTATGAATACACAGTTTTATCCCAATTTATTACCCTATCAATTGGGTAATCAAATGGTGAATCAAATGGAGAAAAAAGGTTGGAACAAAGATTCAATTGTACTACACAAAATACCCAATAGTTATGCAATGCATTTCTATGGAAAACATGTTTTCAAAATAGTAGAGGATAGTCTTCAGTTAAAAGAAGGCAATTTAGTAGTGACTGATAAAATCAATGATTCCGTATTACTAAAGCAGTTTCCCAATAGTACAATTCAGTTTGAGTCTAGAAGATTTCATGTAACCATGTTGAGTCTCCCATTTTTAAATCCTGCTACAAGAGATCTAGAAACTACACCTTTCGAAGTGTTATTGCTTAAAAAATAAACTGAGTGCTATTCTTTGGTGCGGCCAATTCGTAGCTTTTTCTAA